>CAZCMC010000064.1:0-6975 GCA_964499665.1 uncultured bacterium
GCCGCTTGATGCTATCACAGTGATCCATCGGAATCAACACCATGCAGCAAGGAGTAGTGTCCTCATTTAAAGAGAATAGGCGATGTGTCATTGCGAGCACCCGGAGGGTGCGCGGCAATCCCACCGTACTTGTCCTGAAGAACTCTGGGATTGCTTCGGTCGCGTTGCTCCCTCGCAATGACCCCGGACTTTAGGGGCAATGACAGCCCCACACAAGCTCCCCGGTTTGCCGTCGTGTGAATCGAAATTAGGACATCACCCAGCAAGGAGTCTTGCACTGACGGCATCGCCGCTCCCCCCTTGCCTATCTCAGACATTTCTACACCTCATGTTGTGTATCATGCTGGTGCGCTCACAACACATAGCTTTTTTGCTTGACATGAAATGAGTATCAGATATGCTTACGTGCATCAGGAGAACGCCACAATAATTCTGATTCACTATAAGAAGCAGAGGGGCACCGAGGAAGAACTTGACTTTCCAGGGACTCTGCAAAGATGAGTCGAGCATAAACATCCTGGAGGTCATGTGGCGGTCTTGACATCTCTCGAAAAGAAGCGGCTTCTAGAAATCCTCTACACTACGTCCTACCATTACAACGAAGTTCCCGCATTCCCTCTTTCCTCAGGAGTTTTGAGCCGCCATTACATAGACTGCAAGAAGGCTTTTTCAAATCCAGAAGCTCGACGATTAATAGGCGAACTGATCTTCGAGAAGATATACGATCTCCCCGCCCATGCAATCGGCGGCCTTGCTATTGGAGCCTATCCAATCGCTATTGCCGTCTCGGATGTTGCTTATGCGAAGAACGGCCAAATCCTCAACGCTTTTGTGGTACGGAGAGAACCCAAACCCCACGGATTGAAAAAATTTATTGAAGGTGATGTCAAGCCTGGCGATCGGGTGATCATTGTCGATGATGTGATCACGAGTGGAAGATCAACGATAGAAGCCATCGAAAAGTGTCGAGAAGCGAGGCTGATCGTTCTGAAGGCCGTTTCGCTGGTAGATCGGGAAGAAGAAAACGGGAGGAAGAATATCGAGCAACACGGAATTGCCCTGGACGCGCTCTTTACGATGAGCGATTTCACGGCTTGCCGTAGTGAATGAAGAAGTTCGCGCCCTCGTCAATGAAGGACTATTCTATGATAACCTCCTTAAGTTGGTAGACCTCTGCGACGCACGCTTTGACACGAATCCCTCCGTGTACGGAAGCCTTAGCCATATCTCCCAAATTTTTCCGACGAGTACGATGGGCAGGCAATTCTGACCGAGCACTTTGAAACGATTAGGCGCGCACTTCAGGCGCCTATGCATAATCTCTTGATAGCTGTAGAAGAGGATGACCCCCATATTATTGATCGGCTGGACGATGTATGGAGAGCCTTTAGGGGTGTTTCGTACTGAATCTTCCAATAAGCGGCACGCCAATTAGTTCGTCGAGATCCCCTGCTCGATCCGTCACCCCCGCTGCCATCGCCGGAGTCACCCGTAGGCTCCCATGAATCCGCACGAAATTGTAGTGGGCAAAGTGGAGGGCCAGGGCATCCTTCGAGACCGGAATGCAGCTTGCCAGGCTCTCTAAGCCAGTGGCTTAATGCACTCTGGCCCGTCACGGTCTGGATTGTTCACTCGTGTGCTGACCTGGTAGATTTCCATCTCCTCCGAAGGGTAGGGTTTTAGGAGTGGTAGGAGCCGCGCCGAGTCCTGGATCGTCGGGTCGAGCCAGACGGCCTCGGCGTCGTGGTTGAGGATCACCGGCATCCGGTCGTGGATGGGCTTCAGCAGCTCGTTCGCCTCGGTCGTGATGATCGTGCAGCTCCGGCTCTCCTCCCCCTCCGGCGACGTCCAGCTCTCCCACAGCCCGGCGAATCCGAACGGCTCCCGAGTCTTCAGGGAGATGTAGACTGGCTGCTTTCGACGGCCTGCAGGCTGCCACTCGTAGAACCCATCGGCCGGGATCAGACAACGCCGCTTGCGGAGTGCGACCCTGGGGCGGGACACATGCTCCGCCTAACGCATGTGGTTACTTAGCGAAATCACCGTCAAGTGGGGCGCCTCGCGCTTCCTGGGCTAGAACAAACCCCTACAGAATCCCTTAGTTGTCTTGGCGAAATACGTTGCGGCCATGGCCCCCAACACCGTGAGCATTCCAACTAGGTCACCTAGAAACACTCCGATCATGGCCACCCATAGCCCAAGAAAGGCGAGGCTTCCTATCCAATTCGCCACTGTTTTCAGCCACGTTCTCGCTTCGCTTCCCTGATATACGGCCCAAGCAAGAAAAAACATCAGAGAACATGACCCCACCAGCCAAAGAAATTTCGGATCTGACCCACAGTCCATATCTCACCCCCCGAGACCTCGATCGACGTTCCGCACCTCTACGCCCGCTGCGATCTGTTACAGCCTCGGCTTCGGTTCGCTGCTCTCTTGTTTGGGCGGCGGAGGGACCACGGACTGATTGATGGCTAGTACCCGGTCCTCGTTGTCGTAGGTGATTGTGGAGCGATGCTTCGTTCCCTGAAAGCCCTCTATTGGCGTACCGATGATCTCCCAGATACCAAGGGTCAGCACATCCATGACGCCATGAGCAATCGCTCGCCCTGCGCTGGGCTCATTCCCGATCTCGTATTCATAGAGATCCACGCGTCGTCCCTCGCCTGTGGTCGTGGTGGAAATTGGGCTCCCTAGCTGTAGCTCTACCTCCCCCCGCGTTGACCCAATCCGGAAGGCCCCCAGGTTCGGGTCCTTCTTTCCACTCATCGCCATGCCTACCGAGCACCCAGCCAGCGCGAAACAGAAGGTCACGAGCGCAAAGTGGCCGCTAAATACTCGCTCGGGGGCAGCTCGAGGCCTCATTTCCCTTTCCCCTTCTCTCGAATGTGGAGGGTCCGCAGACCAAGAACAGAAACGCCCTCTCCGGGCAAGTTGCGCCCGAGTGGGCGTCGTGTGAAATAGCACGACAACTCAATTGCGAGAGGTGGCAGGGCTGCGGGAATCACAGCGGACCCATCTCATTCACCTATGTGGGCGCAGCATGTCACCGCTTCCACGAGGTGTCAACAGCTTTCCCGAACATGCAATTGGTGTTTACCGGGGTGGGGAGGGGGATTTCGTAAGGCTCAGGAGAGATCGTCGCTCCTTGGGCCGTCTATGGGCTTCTGGAAGGCTTCTACCTCCACGAGTGGGGGGTGCAGGTCACGGGGCGGCTCCACACGGGCAGGTCGTCAGCTCGGGGGATGCTCCGGCTGGGGTGGGTGGTTGCCGTTCCCCTCGAAGTCTGGCGCGGTCTCCCACCGCTCCTTGACCACGACCCCGGAGGCGCGCGCTTCAAACCAATCCGAGAGCCCGGTGAGGACGAGGGTCACGACGGAGGCGGGTTGCCTGCTGGCCTGGGCGAGTGTGCAGAGCACGGTCGGGCTGAGGTCCTCGAAGCAGAATCGGTCGCCCGGGCGCTGGAACCGGGACAGGTCGGCGATGGTCGCGTTCAGCACCGCCTGGACGACGCCTCCGCGCTCCTCGTCGACGTCGAGAAGTTTCAGGAGGCGCTCCGACTTCTCAAGCAGAAGCTTCAGGCTCCCGACGATACCGCCGACTGAGCAGGGGATGCTGGCTTCAAAACCGTTTTCAGGGGTGAGGCGAATTGATGAAGCGACCTGGGAAAATCGCCTCACCCCCTGCGTTTTCGGCGAGAAATCGATTCCAGATACTTCGATGAAGTGCAACCGATTTTGAGGGATTGTGGCAGGCGATGGACGCTATTTGGACACCAAATTGAAAATGCGTTTTCAGTGGGATCTTACGGGAGGTCGGTTGTTAGAGGGTAAAGGAAGCTATCCTGTACAATAGCAAAGGGGTTAGGCCACACTTCAAAATCGCCTAACCCCTATTTCTTTTTTGGTGTGATGCAGTTTTCTGTCGAGACGACAGGAACTATCCCGACTTGGCCGGCACTGCTGCTTCCTCCTCCTTCTCCGCCTCCCTCACGATCTTCTTCAGGATCTCGTCGATCTCCTCGCTCACCTTCTTCGGCTCCTCGCGCTCCCAGCACATCGTCCTCACCTCCTGAATAACTGGATTCTCCCATAGCCCATGCGGGCTGTCAAGTTGCCTCGAGTTCCCACAATTCGTCCTAGGGCTTGCGCATATGCTGGCTACGTGGCCAGCGACTTTCCCCACTGAAGATTACGGGGGTGTAATCTACACCCCAGTGGGTGGCCGAACATGAGGGATGGTAGTCCGTGCCGTCTAGTCCCCCTTAATGATCTTCTCTAGGCCGTCGAGCAGCACTTGGTTGGGGTAAATGGGCATCTTCGGGTTGATCGTGTCCATGACCCCCTTGAACCGGGTTCAAGGACCGAGTGGCGGAATGTCCTCGATATTGATTTTGGTAGGGTCTTTGGGTCTCCATTTTACGCTTCCCTCGAGCGTTATCTCTCTAAGTTTATGGTCGCTTGGATCTCGTGCATCTTTTGGTTTTGTCCAGCTAAGGAAGCGCAACGCGTGTTTTTTCCCGTAGTGGGAGAGCAAGAACCAATCTTCTTGTCCAATCTTCATTGCAGGTACGCGGAGACCCTTTGTTGGCAAGGGTTAATTCTCCAACCTAACTCCGCGTGTTTTGAGGGAGGCGGCCAGTCGTTCGACCTGTGAAATTGGCAAGCTAAGTGCTCTAGCTACTTCGTCCGCCCCAACAACTGATCTGCCGCGGGATTTCAGAAAACGCAGATAGTTATAAACGGCTTCCTTAGCAATTTTATCTTGGGACACCTTCGCTGGGCTGGGGGCTGGCGAATACGAAATCGTCGCGCTCCCTGTTTCGGTTGAAGCAGAATATACCTCACTGAAAAACGTAGTTGTCGGAGGGACTACAGCTGTAGCCTCTATTTCCCTCATGAACCGAGTAGCCATAACTATTTCCTCCGTTCTATCCTGCCAAATCTCGCCTCATAGTTCTTCATTTGTTCACTCAACGCCCTTATCAAGCCTGGGACCAGTTGTGGGGAAACAATAACTTGGAGCGCTGCCTCTACCGGAAGAGGTTTCCCTTTCATCACAAGTTCCTGCTGTTCAGGTTTCAAGGTGGTTGGAAACCTTGCGAGGGTTAGTACAAAATCATAGCGCGAGTGCGTGACGCCAGCGAAATTGCAGTAATATGAAGACGTACTTTCCGCCACTTCCGGAACGATTTTCAGCTCGACTTCTTGTGAGTTTCCCTTTCGTCTTTCCTGCATCCTCTTCGGGGCCATCCCATTCTCCTTCGAAAGCCTTAGCTCGGCCTGAGAGGGCGTTGCTTGTTCGTGCGCCGACTACTGTTGCAAGGGGCGACTGAAGTGCTTTGCTCACCCCGGGCCCATCGCGAACACCTGTGGCGGCGACTCTATAGCAGCTCCCCGGGAATGTCAAGCCTTCTTGAGAGCCGTAGTGGTGGTGATGGCAGCGTAGATTACAACCACTAATCTGCACCAGCAATTGAGAAATGGCAACTACAATCAGAAGGGTGGGGATTTTATCGCGCAGGTGTGGTGAATATAGTGGCTGGAGTGAATTAGCGGGAATTTCGGTGGACGTGCCCAGTTTAGGGTATGCGTGGCTCCCCGGGTAGGGCTCGAACCTACAACCTAGCGGTTAACAGCCGCTCGCTCCACCATTGAGCTACCGGGGAATGGTCGAGAAAAATAGGATGGTAGTATAACGCAGCGGTTCGGGGGGAGCAACCACTTTTCCGAATTAATCCGCGAGCCGTTCAGACCTCTCGCCGCCCCTCGATGGCCTTGGACAGGGTCACTTCGTCGGCGTACTCCAGATCGCCGCCCATTGGGAGGCCCCGAGCGAGTCGGGTGACGCGCAGGGCCAGCGGTTTCAGCAAGCGCGAGAGGTACATCGCCGTCGCCTCACCCTCAACATTGGGGTTGGTGGCCAGGATGACCTCTTTGACTCCCTCCGTCTCAAGTCGATGCAGCAGCGACTTGGCCGTCAGTCGCTCGGGCCCGCGGCCATCCAGGGGTGAAAGAGAGCCCCCCAGGACGTGGTACTTGCCCTTGAAGCTGCCGGTCTTCTCGATGGCCCAGAGGTCGTTGGTTTCCTCCACGACGCACAACAGCGACTCATCCCGAACCGGGTCGGCGCAGACATTGCACCGCTCGCCCTCAGAGATATTGTGACAGACGGCGCAGCTCTGTGTCCGCTCCTTCAGGTCGATGATCGCCTGTGCAAGGGCCAGGGCCTCTTCCTTCGGCGCCTTGAGGAGATGAAACGTCAGGCGCTGAGCGCCCTTGGGGCCGATCCCGGGAAGGCGGACGAGCTCGCCGACCAGCCTGACCAGGGTGGGTGCATAGCGGGACACGGCGCCCTCTACAGCAGCCCCGGCGGCAGGCCGAGCCCCCCCGCCAGCCGACCCATCTCCTGGGTGAGCAGCTCGCGGGACTTGCGGAGCGCGTCGTTGGCGGCGGCCACAATCAGATCCTGGAGCATCTCCAGATCGTCCTGCCCGGCGACCTCGCGCTCGATCTTCACCTCGATCACCTCACCGCGACCATTACACACGACCGTGACCATGCCGCCGCCGGCGGTCCCCTCGACCCGTCTGGCGCCGGCCTCGTCCTGAATCTTTTCCATCTCGGCCTTCATTCGCTGCGCCTGTTTGACCAGGTTCCCGAGGTTCTTCATCTGCCTCTCCCGTCACGCCCCAATCAAGGCTGCTGCTCGCTCACCCGCACGACCTGGCCGTCGAACAACTCCAGTGCCCGCTGCACGAGGGGATGCCGCCGGAGGTCGTCCGGATTGGCCTGCGCGGGGTCGGAGGGCCCATGCTGAGTCCCGCCGAGCCGCGAATGCTCCGGCGGTTCGGCTCGGCCTGTGGTGAGCTGCGTCGAACCACTCAGCACAGGCCGTTCGACAGGGCTCACGGCAGGCGCGGCGGATGGAGCTTGGAATCGATATTCGACCTTGAGCCGGCGCCCAAACGCCTCGAAC
>CAZCMC010000064.1:7075-8673 GCA_964499665.1 uncultured bacterium
GGATGGAGCTTGGAATCGATATTCGACCTTGAGCCGGCGCCCAAACGCCTCGAACGCTGCGGCCGCCACAAGCAGCCGATTCTCGCCATCCGCCAGCGTCGATCGCGCGAAGGGCGTCCCGTTCTCGAGGGCGACAATGAGGGTCTCCCCCTCGAGGATCACGCTCTTCGCCCCGGCGAGCAGCGCACCGAGGGTCGGCTTTTTCCCCTCCACCAGCCGCTTGACGTGGGCCCAGCCTTCTTCCACTCCCACCGAGACGGAACGCGCAGGAGGGTGGGGCGATGTCTCGGGCGGCGGATCCGGTCTCGATGGCTGGCCCTGGAGTGGCGCGCTCTGCTCCGCGACCCGGGGAGGATCATCCCGTCGGGCACCCCTCCTCCGAACATCCTTCTGCTCCTCCCCCAGTCCATAGGAGGCGCCCGCGAACAAGGGAAGCTCCGACGTCCCCGTGGGCGCGGCGGGGCCCCGCTCCGCCAACAACCGCTCCTCCAGGGTCGATAGCCGCTGCAGCAGGGCCTCAAGCGATTGGAGCGGCCGGGCTTCTGCCGCCTCGACCAGCGCCATTTCCAGCACAAAGCGAGGGTGCGGGGCCCGGCGCATCTCGAATTCGGCTCGGCTCAATACGTGAAAGGTCGCTTCAAGATCTGCGAGCTTAATGGCCTGCGCCTGCGAGCGAATCGTCTCCGGGGACACGCGGCTGGCCTGCAGCAGGGGGGCAGGGTCCTTGACCACTTTGGCCACCATCAGGTCGCGCAGGTGGGCCAGCATCTCCTGGCAGAACCGCTGGAGGTCGTATCCCCTCGCGCTGAGCGACTCGACGATGGCCAGCGCCTCGCCGCCGTCCCGCCCGATGATCGCCTGCGTGGCCCGCGCAAGCTGCTCTCCCTCCACCAGCCCCATGACGACCCCGACGTCGGCCTCGCTCACCTCGGCGCCGCTGTAGGCGATGACCTGATCCAGGAGGCTCTGAGCATCGCGCAGGCTGCCCTCCGCGGCGCCTGCGATCGCCTTCAGCGCGCCGTCCGCAACCTTCGCGTCCTCCTCGCGCACGATCTCCTGAAGTCGCTCCACGATCTCCGCCTGCGCCAACTTTCGGAAATCGTGCCGCTGGCAGCGGGACAGAATGGTCGGCGGGATCTTGTGCGCATCGGTTGTGGCCAGGATGAATACAACCCCGGGGGGCGGCTCCTCGAGCGTCTTGAGCAGGGCATTGAAGGCCGGCTCGGTCAGCATGTGGACTTCGTCGATGATGATCACTTTGAACTTCTTGAGCGACGGGGCGTATCGAACGATCTCGCGGAGCTCCCGAACCTCATCGATCCCGCGGTTGGAGGCGCCGTCGATCTCCAGGCAATCGATCGACCGGCCCTCGGCGATCTCCTTGCAGCTCGCGCATCGGTTGCAGGGGTCGGGTGTGCGGCCCTGCTCGCAGTTGAGGGCCTTCGCCAGAATGCGCGCCGTCGTCGTCTTGCCGACCCCGCGCGGGCCCGCGAAGAGCAGGGCGTGGGCGATGCGGTCCTTGGCGATGGCGTTCTTCAGGGTCTGCGTGACCGGCCGCTGGCCCACCACCTCTTCGAAGCTTTGTGGCCGCCATCGCC
>CAZCMC010000065.1:0-8665 GCA_964499665.1 uncultured bacterium
TTTGAGACTTGCGAGCCAATGCGCGACAGGAGTTGAGATTCTTCCCCTTCGCGGAGCCTGCCCTGAGCGCGGTCGAAGGGCCAGCCCTTGAGGTCCGCTCAAGGCCGAAGGGCTCAGAATGACACTAGCGAGACTTGTCATCCTGAAGCCTTCGACTGTCACTCTGAGCCCTTCGTATGTCATTCTGAACACATTCGCTTCGCTCAGTGTAAACTCCGTGAAGAATCTCAGGACAGGCTCCGCGAAGAGTCTCAGGACAGGCTCCGTGAAGGATCTCTGGCAAAATGACCCACTACCCGGCGGGCCGACCGTTGGAATCCTCAGGCCCATAGTGCTATACTCCGCTGACACGGCTACCCTGGAGAGTCCCTCATGAACTATCGAGCCTACTCGATCTCCTGGAACCTGACCCAGCGGTGCAATCTTCTCTGCGCCCATTGCTACATGAGCGCCTTCTCAAGGGCTGACGCCTCGCAGGAGCTGACGACTGAAGAGTGTCGCCGGGTCATCGATGAGATCGCGCAGGTCAACCCGAACGTCTTCTTGATCCTCACGGGCGGCGAGCCGCTCCTCAGGAAAGATCTCTTCGACATCGCCGCCTACGCCGCCGAAAAGGAGTTCACCGTCGTCCTCGGGACGAACGGAGTCCTTCTCCGCGAGACGCAGGCCCGCCTGATGCGGCAACACGGGATCCAGGGGGCCAGCATCAGCCTCGATTCCACCGACCCGGCCAGGCACGACGCCTTCCGACACCTGCCCGGCGCCTATCAGGGCGCGATCCGCGCCACCGAGGCGCTCCGGGCTGAAGGGCTCGACTTCTCCATTCACACCAGCGTGACCTCCTGGAATGTGACGGAGATCCCGGCCATGATCGACCTGGCCAAGTCGCTCGGCGCCCGCGTGTTGAATCTGTTCTTCCTGGTCCGGACCGGCCGAGGTCAAGACCTGATCGACATCACGCCCGATCAGTACGAGCAGCTCCTCACCTACCTCGCCCGGATTCAAGGGGTCGGGAACGGCGAGGGCCGTAAATCCGCTCAGGCGGTCTCGATCTTCGATCCCCCGGAAGATCCGTGGTCGGTCCCGGCGGGTCGATCGGGCGACCTGATCATCCGCGCGAAGTGCGCACCGCATTTCCGCAGAATCATCTATACCCTTGACCCGGCATCGCCGCTGCTCCAGAACTATGCCCAGGGGAGCTGCCCGGCCGGGAAGCATTACTGCCGAATCATGCCGGAAGGAGATGTCACGCCTTGCCCCTATATGCCGGTCGCGGCCGGAAACCTTCGACGTCAATCTTTTTCGGCCATCTGGGAAGGGGCCTCCGTCCTTAACGACCTCCGCAACCCTCACCTTGGCGGTCGGTGCGGGGCGTGCGAGTTCTCCAAGATCTGCGGAGGCTGTCGCTGCCGGGCATACGCCACCCATGGGGACTACCTGGCGGAAGACCCGGGATGCAGCTACCAGCCGGGCCAGTTCGGCGGCCAGGTGATTACGCTTCCGGAGGAACAGACCTTCGGACTCGAGGCGCCCTTGACGCTCCAGTGGAGTGACGCGGCCAAGGAGCGGCTGAAGCGTCTGCCTTCCTTTGCCCGCGGCATGGTGGTCAAGGGGGCGGAACGCTACGCGGCTGAGCAGGGGATCGCTGTTGTCACCCCAGAGGTGCTCCAGGCCGTTCGCGAGCGTGCCGAGGCCCGCTTCGGCCGCACCTTCAAGTTCACCGAATTCCGTTGAGGGCTTCCGACACTATATCAAGGGTTATTTCATGAGCATTTGCAAGGTACCGCCGGCTCAGCCCTACACGACGAACACTCCCGCCAGTTCTCCCGGTTCCCCTCCTTTGTAAGGAGGGGCCTGGCTGAATCCCCGTTCCGTCTTGCTTCCCCTCCTTTGTAAGGAGGGGCGAGGGGAGGTAGAGCGCTCTACCCCACCTCACCTCCCCTTACAAAGGGGAGGAGATTTTCTGAGCATGCCCTCATGAAAGCGATGTGTCTCTCGAAGGCGCAACCGATCGAGCAGAACCCTCTCGAGTTGTTGGATCTGCCAGCGCCGATTCCTGGTCCCGATGAAGTTCGGTTGCGCGTCGAGGCATGCGGAGTCTGCCGCACCGACCTGCACATCATCGAAGGGGACCTGCCGCTTCCTAAGCTTCCTCTCGTCCCGGGTCACCAGGTCGTCGGGATCGTGGACAGGGTTGGGGAAGGGGTGACGCGTTTCCGGATAGGCGATCGCGTCGGAGTCCCCTGGCTCTTCTCGACCTGTTGCCAGTGCGCTTTCTGCCAGCAGGGGCAAGAGAACCTCTGCGATGTGGCGCGGTTCACCGGTTACCATGTGGACGGAGGCTATGCCGAGTTCGTTGTCGCGCCCGAGGCCTTTGCCTACCGGCTGCCTGCCGGGTTTTCACCTACCCAGGCCGCCCCTCTTCTGTGCGCGGGTGTCATCGGGTTTCGGGCGCTTCGACAGAGCAAGATCAGACCCGGCGAGCGCCTGGGTCTCTATGGATTCGGCGGTTCGGCCCACATCGCCATCCAGGTCGCGGTCCACTGGGGATGCGAGGTCTTTGTCTTTACTCGGAGCGAGGAGCATCGCGCCCTCGCGCGCGAGCTGGGTGCCCGCTGGACGGGGCGGGCAGAGGACGATCCGCCAGGACGTCTCGACAGCGCGGTCATCTTCGCGCCGGTTGGTCGGCTGGTCCTTGAGGCGCTCCGGGTCCTCGGGAAAGGCGGAACCATCGCTCTCGCCGGCATCACCATGACTCCGATCCCGGAGCTTGACTACGGCCTGCTCTACCAGGAACGGTCCATCGTGAGCGTCGCCAACAGCACGAGACAGGATGTCCTCGACCTCCTGAAGCTCGCGTCCGAGATCCCCATTCGAACAGAGGTCCAGACGTTCCCCCTCGAACAGGCGAATCACGCCCTTCACCTCCTTAAGGAAAGTCGATTCCGCGGCGCCGCCGTCCTCAGGATCTCTTAACATCGTCACCGGATTCTCCAGTACCGGCACGCCGGCGTGACCGATTTCACCTTGAGCTTCGCCGACTTCCCGTCAAGAGCAATGCTTCGCCTCTTCCCTGAACAGGTTCGACCCTACCCCTCTGCTTAGGAACCTGGCTCCTCTCTTTTCTTGACCCCGTCGAACTCTTCGGATATCGTCACGCCACAACAGCCCTGTTATTCGATTCCGCAAACGTCCCTTCGGAACGTTGTGACTCAATCGGAGGGCGCCACCGGGACTCGAAGAAAGGAGGAGGCAAATGCCACGCTACGTTGCGCTCGTCTCATTTACAGAGCAGGGGGTTCGAGACATCAAGAACTCACTTAAACGGGCCGACCGGTTCAAGAAGCTCGCCGCGAAGCACAAGGTCAAGGTCCGGGAAATCCACTGGACGATGGGCAAGTACGACATCGTCGTGAGCTTCGATGCGCCGAACGATCTCGCGATGAGCGCCCTGACGCTCGATAACGCGCAGCTCGGGAATGTTCGGACCGAGACCCTTCGCGCCTATACGCGCGAAGAGTTCGCGGCCATCCTCAAGACGATGTGACGGCGGAGGCGTTCAGCCCGATCGTGGGGGGCGGCCGGTCTCGTAGAGGAACAGGGCGGCCGCCCCTCTAATGCTGGAGCGCTTAATAAAGCGTGACACGACCAGTCGCGTGCCCCGGAGGGCCTCAGCAAAGGCATACGAGGCCGCCCATCGCCTGATCCGTGGAAGAAGCAGGTCGGATGCCTCCAGGACGCCACCGCCCAGAATGATCATCTCAGGATTCAAGAGGTTCACCAGGTTGGCGACGCCCGCGCCTAACGCTCGGGCCGCGATCTCGACCACCTCGAGGGCGATCGGGTCACTTGCGCGGGCGGCGGCAAACACCTCCTGCGCCGTCAGCCGCTGAGGATCACCGCCGCACAGTTCGAGAAGCCGACTTGGTCGCGCCGTCTGAAGCCGCTCACGGGCCTGAGCGGCGATGTCCGGCCCGGATGCATAGGTCTTGATGCAGCCGATGCTGCCGCAGAAGCAGGGTCGGCCGTCGAGGTTCACGGTCGTGTGGCCCGCCTCGCCGCCGTATCCTCGACGGCCTCGCACCAGCTTTCCTTCAATGACGATCCCGCCCCCCACGCCGGTCCCCGCGGCCAGCATCGCGAAGTTCCGAACTCCCCTCGCCCGCCCGAAGTAGAATTCGCCGAGCGTCAGCGCGTTCACATCGTTGTCCAGGTGGACCGGCAGGGAGAAGCGGCGGCGCAAGACCGGTCCCAGCGCCAACCCTTCAAACTCCGGCACATTCTGGATGTTATCCCGTATCCGCCCGCGCGCCACATCAACAGTGCCCGGCACGCCGATACCGATTCCGGAGACCCGCAGGCGCCGCCTACTCGCCGCATCAAGTAGGGTCCTGGTTACCTCTAGTAACTGCTCGAGTACGGCCTCTCCGCGGCCGCGCGCAAAGGTGCCGATCGAACGCTGGAGGCGCACCCGGCCATCCGGCTGGACGAGACCGTAGGACAGCGTGGTGCCGCCCATGTCGAGACTGAGGATTACGGTTTGCGCCATCGCGCTCGTCAGGTGTCGTTAGCGGGCGAGGTCGGCGTAGGTCAAGAGGGCAATCCCACGTTCCCGCAATCTCTGCTGCACCGTGGGGTCCGTGAGGGCCTGGAGCTCTGCCTCGCGCTGCCTGTTATAGCGGCTCACCAGCAGCGTCTCATCGAACCGGCCGGGGTGGCAGCACAGCTCAGTGACGCCTTCGGCCAATTCGTCCAGGCACTGCAGCAGCCGCGTCACCGTCCAGTACGGCTCCGCGGCAGTCTCGCCGATCACGCGATCCGGAATCGGAAGAGCGGCGGCGGTCATGGCGGCGCGCACGGCTGGCGTGATCGGACGGAGCGGGACACGGAGCCGCTGCGCCAGGTCGAGGGCGATCTCCGAGGCCGGCGGGTGTGCATGCAGGTCGTGATGGGTATCGAGGTGCGTGGGAGGGCGTCCCACGGCCGTCAGGAAGACCTCAAGTTGGGCATCCCATTCGCGGGCGATCTCCTCGGGATCAGCAGATTCGAGTTGCCGCGCAGGATCCCGGACGAAGCGACCGTCAGGGCCCAGCAGGCTTCGCACCTTTTCGGCTGGTGAGACCGGCGGCCCGAACGTGAGGTTCAGGTGCAGGCCGAGGCCGAGCAGGGGGAGGTCCTGAATAAGGCCAAGGTTGTCACGGAGGCCCGGGAGGTTCACCATCGCTGTCGTGCTGGTCACGATCCCCGCCCGGTGCGCCTCGCCGATCCCTCGACTGACCCCCGCCGTCAGGTTGAAATCGTCGGCGTTGACGATTAGGGCTCGAACCGCGGATCTTCCAACCATCTAGGTCCCCTGCCCTATAGCAAACGCGGCAAATGTCGTTACATTGATGTCATTGCGAGCGACCAAATAAGCCGAAGCCCTGAGCCAAGCGAAGGGGCGGCAATCTCACTGTCCTTGTAATGCGAGCGAGATTGCTTCGGTCACTCCGTTCCCTCGCAATGACCTTGGCGGGGGCGACTTTAAGAGCGATGGCGCTGACTGCATTTTTGTTTTCTGATTCCCAAATGTTGGCTCGATCACGCCTTGCGGCCCGAGATGACCAGGCGCTCGCAAGTGACCGGTGTCCCGGTTGGTGGAAGGGCCTGCTCGGCATCGACCAAACGGATGTGGTCCAGGCGCTCGCGGGCCAGACGGGGGAATGGCTGGCTCTCCCGAGCAATAATGACGGGCGACAGGCCAGCTTCCTTGAGCCGACGGAAGGCGTTCTGTTCGCCGAGGAAATCGAAGAGCGTGAAGACCAGTTGGCCTCCCGGCTTCAAATACGCTGGGGCTTCCTGGATCACCCGATCCAGGATCGCCCACCCGTCGTGCCCCCCATCATCCGCCGCCGCCTCATCTCCTCCCGCCTCTCGACCCGGGGGCGTCGGCATCTGTGGTGGATTCGTCAGCACAAGGTCGAATGTCTCACCGGCCACCGGCGCGAACAGATCTCCCAGTCTCACATCGACTTTCACCTCAAAACCGTTCAAGAGCGCGTTGCGCCAGGTGCACCTGACGCATGCCTCGACGACATCGGTGGCGACAACTCGTCGGGCGCTCCTGGCAGCCAGGAGAGCGAGCAGGCCACAGCCGGTCCCGAGATCGAGAACGCTCCCATGAGCCAGCGCGGGAACCTGACGGGCCAGCAGCAGCGTGCCGGCCTTGGGGGCCTGAGCACCCTCGTCGAGCCTCAGCACCAGGCCCTGGTACAGAAACAGATGCGTGCCGTGGTCCTCGCTCATCTCGCCTCCAGCGCGTGCCTGGCCCTACTTTACCACACCCCTGCCTGCCTGTGAAGCCGCGCAACCACCGGGTTGGTTCCCCATTCTCTTCAAGGTGACCGACTTCCCCACCGGGCGACAGCGATCCCCGCCAACACAATCACACCCCCGAGGGCCTGCCACACCCCAAGCGGCTCGAAGAGGATGACCCACGCCAACAGGGCGGCAATCGCAGGCTGCAGCAGCAGGCCTACCGACGAGAACGCGGCGGGCAGGTGGGCCAGGGCATAGGTGATCAAGCCCTGACCGCCAACCTGGGAGATCAGCGCGAGGCCGATCAGTACCGCCCAACCCCCGGCGGTGAAGGCGACCAGGCCCTCACCCGACAGAAGGGAAATAGGCAGGAGCGCCATCGCACTGGCGACACCACTCCACATCAAGATGGTTGCGGACGAAAAATCGTCCCGCAACTCCTTGACCGCCAGGATATACCCCGCGTAGAAAACCGCTGTGACAAGGCCCAATACATCGCCGAGGAGATGTCGGAGGCTCAGATGGAAGCTTGTCCCGATCAGAATCGTCGCGCCGGCCAGGGCTGTCGCCATCCCGAGAATGAACGCCCGGCTAAAGCGTTGGCCGAACCACAACCAGGCCCCAAGCGTGACGAATATCGGAGCGAAATTGGCCAGCAGCGTCGCATTCGCGACCGAGGTGAGAGTGATCGACCAGTGCCAGACGGCAAGGTCGGCGGCAAAGAACAAGCCCGCCACGATCAGCCGGCGGTAATCGGTGAAGGAGGATGGCTGCCGCGGCGCGCCCAGCCCACGCCCCTCGATCCTCATCCAGAGCCAGATCGCCGGAAACGCCAGGGCGAGGCGCCAGAAGGCCGTCGCGCTCGGCCCGACCTCGCTCAGCCGCACGAAGATCGGCGCAAATGCGATCCCTGCCGCTCCCCCGAACAACGCGCCGAGGGCGATTCTGGCTGACCTTGCGTGAGCTTTTGACACGCTGGAACTGTTGACTTTCATCGGGGCGATTCTAGGCCATAGTACGGGCGGGCGCGAGGAGAAAAATCGATGCAGGGTGTCTGAGCAATTCCAATTCCTCCTTCTCCCCTCGAGAAGAAGATCAGGTTGAGGGGGTAGCGTGAGACGGTCACGTTAAATTGAACTTCCCTTATTAAAGTGGCTCTTCAGGGAATGGCGTGGGTCACTGGATTGTCTGCCATGGTGGGATCTGAATCGTAGGGGCGCTGCTTGCTGCGCCCGCCGGAGACATGTCATCAATGACCCTGCTACTCTATGACGCCAAGCCGACCGTTGTGGCTTCCCATGTACCAGAGCCGACCCTCGGCATCCACTACCATCTTCCTGATGCCAACATCCTTGGACGGGAGCTTGAACACCCTGATCTGGTCTGTCTTGGGGTCTAAGCGGACGACCGTATCGGCGGAGAACTCGTTGGCCCAGACCATGCCCGCCCCATCGATAGTCACCGCGTACGGACCCCCGGTTGGACCCGCCGGTAGCGGATATTCCTTGACCACCTTCTCTGCGACGGGGTCCACGCGAAGCAGGGTCCCCTTGCCGTAGAGAGTCACCCATAGTGACCCGTCGGGTGCCGTCGCCATTCGGCGCGGCGCCGAACCGCGCTCCAACACCAGCTCAGTGATCCTGCCTGTCTTCGGGTCCAGCTTGCCCAGCTTGCCTGCGCCGATCTGACAGAACCAGACATTGCCCGCCTTATCCAGCGCCATCCCGTAGGGGCGGCCCGCCGTGTTGAACTCGGTGATCTTTCCCGTCCGCGTGTCCAGCCGTCCTATTCGATTGCCGCCCTGCACGGTGAACCAGATCACTCCCTGGTCATCGATGACCAGCGTGTGCGGGTCGCCACCCGACGGCGCCTTATGCTCGATGACCTTCCCCGTCGCCGGATCAAGACGGCCGATGGTACCGTTGCCGTTGCCGGTGTACCAGACCTGACCGTTGCGGTCCACGAGAAGGCCGTGTGGACTGGCTCCGTCCGGCAGGTCCCACTCCTTGAATGTTTTCGCCTGGGGATCGAAGCGGGCGATCTTGTTCCCGCGCATGACAGCGATGTAGATCTGACCGTCTGGGCCGGGGGCGGGATCGCGCGCGAATTTGGGCGTCGGCACTGCCCATTCGGAGATCTTGCCTTCGAGATTCGGCCTAGACCCCGGCTTGAGCCCATAATCAGACCCGCCCGCCCAGGCGACTCCGCTGATCACCAGGACGAGGCCGACCATCACACATCTGCTTGCGTATCGCATGATGCTTCAACGCCTCCTTGCATCCTCCTATGAGGAGGGTATGCTTTATCCTGAATCTAATACAGACGCACTAAATCCTGTTACACCGTCCTTGCTTAGAAGGTCCCTCTC
>CAZCMC010000066.1:0-8565 GCA_964499665.1 uncultured bacterium
GCTTGCCTTTCGGAGTAAGGAAGGCTTGCTGAATATCAGCAAGCCTTCCTTTTTTGGCTCTTCAGGCTTTTGTGTGGGCGCCCTTCAGATTCCTCCCCTTTGTAAGGGGAGGCAGGGAGGGGTAGAGGCATCCAGAGGCTGGGCCTCGCGGGAGGTCCTTGGTTCGTGTAAGCCGGCAAGATTTCTACCTCCCCACCCCCTCCCCCCGACAGTAACAATCGGGGGGAGGGGACTCCCTTGGGAACCACGCACATCTTTCCAAGAACCCACACGATTTCCGGAAGAGCCCCTTTTTTATATGGCAAGCGGCTAGATTGACAGCTCTCGGCTCTCGACCTTGGAGGCGTAGGTGATGTTGGAGCTGATCTGGCTGGTACCAGGCTTTCCATTGATGGGGGTCATCATCAATGGCCTGTTTGGTCAGACCCACATCCGAGACAAGGCCCATCGTGTAGCCGTCCCTGCGGTAGGCCTCTCATGCCTTGTCGCCCTCCTGATCTCCCTCCAGGTCTTCTCGGGTCAGACCCTTGATTTGAACCTCTACCCTTGGGTCGTCGCGGGAAATCTCCAGGTCCCTGTCGGCTTCCTCGTCGATCCCCTCTCGACGGTGATGATGCTGACGGTCACTGTCGTCGGCTTCCTCGTCCACGTCTATTCTATTCGATACATGCACGGGGACCCCGGCTATCCCCGGTATTTCACCTACCTCAATCTGTTCATGTTCTCCATGCTCGTCCTGGTCCTCGCGAACAACTATCTGCTCATGTTCTTAGGGTGGGAGGGGGTGGGGCTCTGTTCCTGTCTCCTGATCGGCTTCTGGTATGAACGGAAAAGTGGTACGGATGCAGGAAACAAGGCCTTCATCGTGAACCGGGTGGGGGATGCGGGGTTCTTGCTGGGCCTGTTCCTGATCTGGACCACCTTCGGGAGCCTGAGTTTCGCCGAGGTCTTCCCCAGGGCTGAGCAGGTCCTCGAACCAGGGTCCACGTTGGCCAATGTGATCACCCTGGCCCTCTTCGTGGGGGCCGTGGGAAAGAGTGCCCAGCTCCCCCTTTCCGTTTGGCTCCCCGACGCCATGGAGGGCCCGACCCCGACCTCGGCCCTGATCCATGCGGCGACCATGGTGGCAGCGGGGGTCTACATGGTGGTCCGATCGAGCTCTCTGTTTAGTCTCGCCCCCGACACCTCAAATCTCGTAGCGATCGTCGGTGCCCTGACCGCCATCTTCGCCGCCACCATCGGCTGCGTTCAGACGAACATCAAGCAGATCATCGCGTATTCCACCATCACCCAACTGGGCTATATGTTCCTGGTGGCGGGCCTGGGGGCCTACGCGACCGCGATGTTCCATCTTGTGACCCACGCCTTCTTCAAGTCTCTCCTGTTCCTGGGGGCTGGTTCGGTGATCCAGGCCCTCCATGGCGAGCACGATATCAAGCGCATGGGAGGCCTGGCGCCTCATATGCGGCTGACGGCGTATGCCTTCTTGATCGGGGCGCTGGCCAGCGCCGGGATTTTCCCCCTTGCAAGCTTCTGGTCGCAGGGTCAGATTCTTCTTGCCGCCTTCAATGGCGGCCAGTACTTCGTCTGGTTGCTCGCTCTTTCTGCGGCGTTTCTCACCGCCTTCTATATGTTCCGCCTCTACCTTCTCACTTTCAGCGGGCGCTTCCGTGGAGATCCTCACAAGATCCTTCAGCTTCGAAGGGCCCCCGCGAATATCTGGATCCCTTTGGTCATCCTCTCACTGCTTACAGTGGCGGTAGGATTCGTCGGGGTAACGCCGGAGTATGGCCTATTTCATAGCTTTTTCGGCCAACAGGTCCCTCTGGGAAGTGGTCAGGGAAGCCTGGCGCCCTTGACGATATCCATGGCCCTGCTGCCGCTCGTCGTCGCATCAGCCGGGATTGGCCTTGCGTATCTCTCCTACGCGCAGTGGTGGGATCTGCCACATCGCCTTCGAACGCTCTACGTGTTGTTCTTTCGTCGGTATTTTCTTGACGAGATCTACTACGCCATCTTCCTTGATGGGTTCCGTTGGCTCTGTCGCCGCCTCTGGAGGATCGACAGGAAGCTGATCGATGGGGCGGTGAATACGGTCGTCTACCTCGTGATGCGCTCGAGCGCCACCTGGTCCAGGGTAGATGAAAAGGTGGTCGATGGGGCGGTGAACACGATCGCCGCTCTCGTTATGCGCTCGGGGGCCGCCTCCTCGAAGATAGACCAGACCGTCGTCGATGGGGCGGTGAATGGGATCGGCGACTTCGTCCTGGGTTGGAGTGCTATCTCCTCGAAGGTAGATGTGGATGTCGTCGATGCGGCGGTCGATGGGTTGGCCGACCTCAACCAGAGGCTGAGCGAAATCTTGCGGCGTGTGCAAACCGGCCTGGTCCAGAATTATCTGCTGGCCATGGCCCTGGGGATCGTGTTGATCGCCGGCTTCTTTGTGATCTTTCAATAGTCCACGAGGGGAGTCAGCTCTATGAGCAGAGATCAAGACGGGATCGACCATTCCTTTCCGGCGGATGCCACGGATCAAGAGGACCGATCGGGAAGGGAGACGGTCGAAGGGGAGCGGCAACGCTTCCGGTGGCTTGACCTTCTTCGTACCCCTGGGGGAGAGGGGGAGCAACAACGCCTGCGGTTACACATCGCTCAGGCGGGCAGGATCCTGTCGCCCAA
Source organism: uncultured bacterium (assembly GCA_964499665.1). Taxonomy (GTDB): domain Bacteria; phylum Methylomirabilota; class Methylomirabilia; order Methylomirabilales; family Methylomirabilaceae; genus Methylomirabilis. Next base: position 2,680 of record CAZCMC010000066.1, read on the forward strand.
AGGACCGATCCATGCCTTTGTGGCCCAGAACCCCTTGCAGGGCCTCGAACACCTCCCCTTTGACCGCGCGGTCGGCGAGGCGCAGCGTCTGCTGAAGGGACAGGGGTACCTCTCCAACGAGGCGTTCCGCCGAATCTACGCTATCGGTCGGATCACCCGAGACGATCTCGTGCGGGCGTTGGAGGGCCAGGCCCCTCATCTGATCAGCCGTCCCCCCATAGAGGTTCGTGGGAGACGGGTAGAGGTGCGTGACGTCTGTCTCGCCCAGTTGCTTCACGGGATCGATCCCTTGCCGCATGGCACCCTTCGCTGGCACGTCGTCCAAGCGAAGGCGACCAGCCGGTTCCGCCAGGACTTGCCGCCAGAGACCCGCGCATACCTCCTCGATCGGGCGCGGCAAGAGATCCAGCAACAGGGCCAGCAGAACCTGGAGGCCCACGCGGTCTCCACCCTCTGGGACGCGGTCCTTGCGACCTTCGGGCTGGCTGGCCAAGTCTCAGTGGAAGAGTTGGAGGCGCGCGCCGAGGAAGCCCTGTTGCATCGGGTCCTCAGGGTGGCTCGAGACGGCGCGATGGCTCTCCCCCGCGCTGACCTCGTGCGAAGCGCCCGCGAGGCCCTGGAGCGCGACCTCGGGTGGATCGGCCAAGAAGAGACCCTGGGAGATTTTTGTCAAAGAATAACCGGCGCACGTATCCCGGGGATGATCAACGACCAGATGATCAGGTGGTGTGCCGCCTTTCTCGATGAGGGACTGGCCGGGTGGCCGATGCCCGACAGGGAGCGCGGGCTGTACGACGCGTGGCGAAAGCTGGCGGAGCGGGATTTAACCTTCATGTTCATGGGGGTGAGAAACTTCGCACAGAAAATCCGCCAGCTCCCTCCTGATCCCGAAGGCACCGTCATCCTCATCCTCCGGACCATGGGCATCCCGGAAGAGCACTGGGCCGGGTATCTCACCCTCCACCTGGCCGCCCTCCCAGGTTGGGCCGGCATGGTCAATTGGCGCGATACCCATCCTATCTACGAGATGCAGAAACGATATCCAATCGACCTCACCCAATATCTGGCGGTTCGCCTCTTTTATGAGGTAGAGATCGTCTCCGCCCTGTGCCGCAGTGAGTGGGGAATTGAGGGCACTATCCCGGCGCTCCACCGCTACTTCCAGGCCCACCCCGAGGAGTATTTCGCGCGGTCCGAGGTTGCGGCGGGGGACTTACCAGACGCCTTGGCTAGTGGGGTCGTTCGGACCGCCAAGGGGACGATCGCGCTGAACTGGGACGTCTTCACCGATCCAGCCTTTGGTGACATGCGGAGCGCGAGGGGCCTGAGCCGGAGCGACCAGTGGTGCAGATTTGCCGAGATGCTCTACGTCTACCGCCAGGGCGAGGGGCAGGGGCATGATACCGTCCACACAATCTGCCACGAGGCGTGGCCTCTCTTCCAGATTGCTCAGCTCCTAGGGCTGTCGGCCGAAGACATCCGATCGCTCGGAGAGGTCGAGGTGAAGGCGCTGCTCACCCTCTTAAATGACCTCCCCCCAGCCGCTCATGGGCCCATCTGGCTCCAGGCATACGAAACCCATTATCGGGAGCAGCTTCTCAGCCTGCTGAGCCAGAATGGGAAGCTAGAGGCCCGTGGCGAGGGCCGTCCGGCGGCCCAAGCCATCTTTTGTTTGGATGCGCGGGAAGAAGGCATTCGACGGCACCTGGAGGCCCAGAAGGATGCATATGAGACGATCGGGACCGCCGGCTTCTTCAGCCTGCCGATGATCCTCCGCCCCCTTTCGGACGGGGTTGAGAAAGAGTCGTGCCCCATCGTGATCAAGCCCCGGCACACTGTGGTCGAAGTGGTCAGGCCAGGCCAGGGTCCCCGGGAGGCTCGCCACGAGCGCCGGACGAAGTGGAAGGAGGCTCTTCGCGGGATCTACCACCGCCTCGAGACCAACTTTGCGACGGCATACTTCCTGATCGACCTCTTGGGGGTTCCCTTCGGGATCGCGACTGCCAGCAGGACCCTGCTTCCCCGCAAATGGCGTGCCCTTACGGGCTCCCTCCGCAGCTGGCTCATCCACCCCGTTCGGACTTCCCTCCTGTTGGAGGGACACCCCGAAGGCGAAGCGCGAGAGGAGCTGCCCCCGAGTGACGAGCTGCGACAGGAGGAATCGCATCTCCGCCACCACGCTGCTCAACTTGCGCAGGTCCGTGCTTTGGGCTTTTCGCTGGAAGAGCAGGCCGATCTTGTGGAAGGGCAGTTGCGCATGATCGGCTTGACTCAACACTTTGCTCGCTTGATTCTGTTCTGCGGGCATGGCTCGACGACAGAAAATAATCCCTACGCGGCCGCCTATCACTGCGGCGCCTGTGGTGGCAATCGGGGTGGGCCCAATGGTCGCGCCTTCGCCGCCATGGCGAATCACGCCGCGGTGCGGGCGCTGCTGCGGCGGCGGGGGATGGACATCCCCAACGACACGTATGTCGTCGGGGCAGAACACGACACCGCGTCAGATCGCTTCACCTATTACGATACCGAGGAGATCCCTTCCACCTATCGAGAGGAGTTTCGGCAACTGACGGTCGATCTGTCTCACGCCGCCTCGCTCCACGCCCAGGAACGATGCCGGCGCCTCCCCCTCGCTCCAAAAGGTCCGACGCCTGAACAGGCCCTCCTCCATGTCCACGCCAGAACGCTCGATTGGGCACAGGTCTATCCCGAATGGGGCCATGCCACGTGTGCGTTGATGCTGATCGGCCGAAGGGAGCTGACCCGGGGCGTCTTCCTGGACCGGCGCGCCTACCTCCAGTCCTACGACCCCGATCAAGATCCGGATGGGGCCATATTGGAGGAGATTATGACCGCGTTCATTCCGGTCGTGAGAGGGATCAGTTTGGACTACTACTTTTCCTACGTGGATAGCGGGATCATCGGTGTATTTGGCGCTGGAACGAAGACCATCCACAACGTGGTGGGCCTCATCGGGGTCATGCAGGGGGCTGGGAGCGATCTGAAGCCAGGGTTACCCGCCCAAGGGGTGGCTCCCCTCCATGAGCCGATGCGCGCCCAGATCATTGTTGAATCACCGCCGGCGAAGGTCGCCCCCATTGTCGAGCGGCACAAAGTCCTTGAGAACCTGTTTAAGCATCAGTGGGCGCATCTGATCACCTGGGACCCCGAGACCAGGGAGTTCCTGGCATATCTGCCTGATGGGACGTGGGAGAATCTTCACAAGGCCCACCGTTCTTGAGCGTGGAGGTGGGCTGGCCCCGAGCCTCCCTTTAGCGATCGGTCTGGTCCTCAACCTTGCCGAGCTCCTTCGCATGCCTCGTCACCTCCTCGTAGAGACGGGCATCATCGATCGTGATGGCAGCCTGAGCGGCGAAGATCTTCAGGAGGTGGATCGTCTCAGATGGGATAGCCTCTTGGCTGAACTTCTTGTCGGCGCCAAGGACCCCGATCGCGGCCCCCCTCACGATGAGTGGCACGATCACGAAGCATCTCGAGCGAAAGGCTTTGATCTCCGAATAGGGGTGGGCGAGGCGCAACTCCTCGGGCACCGGGCCATTGCCTTCCCACACGATATCCTTCCGCTCCAAGAAGGCTTTTGCGATTCCCCCTCCCTCCGGTCCCATGGGCACGTAAATCTGCTCAATCGGTTCCTCGGTGCCTAGGCTTGCCACGGCACTGAGCCGCGTCCCGTCGGGGTCGGCGAGCAGGATGTTCATCCGGTCGAACCTCAGGACCGTTTGCGCCCCCTTGAGGATAAGGTCAAGACATGCACGCAACGTGCGGTGCTCCTGCATGGCGACGCCCAGCTCGTACAGCTCCTCGAGCCGCCGCTTCGAATCGGCGAGCGCGGAGTAGAGCCGGGCGTTCTCGATGGCAATGGCGGCGTCTACGGCCAAGATGCCGAGCAGATTGCGGTCCTCCTCGCTGAAAAGCTGCCAGGTCCCCTCGTTGTTGACGGTGAGCACCCCGACAAGGCGGTCGTGGTACAGGAGGGGCTCGGCGACCACGGCGGTGAATCCTGCCCGCTCCAGAAAGAAGGAGCTCGCGTGGGGCGAGGTCTGGTAGTCGTTCACGATCATCCCCTCGCGGCGCTGGCCGACGGTCCCGGCGATCTCCTCGCCGAGCCTGAGGGACTTCCCCCTCGTCCACTCCCCGAGACTGTATACAGCCTGCGCAGAGAGGACTTGGGCCGTCTCATCCCAGAGGTAGACCGCGCCCGACGCGGCCCCGAGCAGCGCTGCCGCCCTTCGAGTAATGAGGCCCAGGAGGGTCTTCAAGTCAAGTTCCCGAGTGATCTCTAAGGTGATGGTCCGGAGCGTCTGCATCCGCCTTGTTCGCTTCGCCAGCGCCCTCTCCACCTGCATGCGCTCCGTGACATCGTGAGCGATGCCGTGGACGATCGGCCTCGCCAGGCCTTCCGCACGCAGGGAGTTGCGGTACTCAAAGAACCGTTCCTCCCCGCCTCGGGTCAGGAGTTTCATAAACCCCTCGGTGTGCCCATCCTTCATGACCGTGTCGAGGTAGGCATCGAACAGGTGCACCACGTCCGAGGCGAGGAAGTCGCTGAGCTTGCGGCCGAGCAATTCCTCCGCGAAGCTATACCCCAAGTGGCGGACCATGGCCCGGTTGACGCTCAGGAGTTTCCCCTCTGGATCATGTGTGTAGATGAGAGCCTCGCTGTTCTCCACAAGGTCGCGGTAGCGCTCCTCACTGTGCCGCAGCGCCTCCAGGTAGCGCTCCTCACTGTGCCGCAGCGCCTCCGCCGTCCGCTTGCGGACGGTGATGTCACGTGTAATGGTCGAGGCGCCCGTGATCTCCCCGGTCGCATCCTTGATCGGGGATACGGTCAGCGAGACGTCGATTCGCCCGCCTTCTTTCGTCATACGCACGGTTTCGAAATGATCTACGCGCTCTCCCCGATTAACCTTTTCGAGAATCTGTATGATCTCATCGGGGTGGTCGGGCGGGACCAGAACAGAGATCGGTTGGCCGATCATCTCCTCCTGAGAGTAGCCATAGATCCTCTCCGCGCCAGGGTTCCAACTGACAATGATGCCATCTAAGGTCTTGCCGATGATCGCGTCATCCGAGGACTCCACGATGGACGCCAATCGGGAGAGCGTCTCCCCCGCCCGCTTGAGCTCGGTAATCTGCTGTTTCAGCTCTCGGTTGTCCGCCACGGTTTTCTTTGCAACGCGTCGTGCCGCGAGGGCGAAATAAAGCGTCAGGGCGAGTAGCGAAGCCGCCAGAAACCCGACGACTATCTCCGCCTCCGGGATAGTTGATCGCGCTGTGGCCATCGGCGTGATCCGGTTTTCCTCGGCGAGGCTCGCGGTAGCGGTGGCCAGCAGCAGACAGAACAGAACGGCACTGCAACGAAGCGCTGGACGCATCAGTCAACTCCTCTCGTCTGCCCGGTGGCAGGCAGTCGCCACTGTGTGAATACCAGACATTCCCGCAGTGGTCGGCTGCGCCTTCTCAGGAAGCTCATAATGTCACACCGATAAGTGTAGAACTTTGAGATGCTGGAGTAAAGGGATTTGGGTGAGTCAGGGTAAGGCTGGCGCTGAGTCTCCCGATCCGATGGCCCCGAGCCGGGCGAGCTAGTACTTGATTGCCATAATACACGTAACGTCATTCCCGGGGTCCTTAAGCGGGAATCCATTGATTTTGCTGGATACCCGCTTTCGCGGGTATGACAATGTATGTGCACTAACTTTCGCAATCAAGTACTAGTGCCGTTCCAAGTAACTTCGCCTAGCGGCAAGGCTTCACCCCAGGAGACTCCCTGCGACGTACCTGGAAATGTACGCCGGGTACCCGCGCGTTGGGTGCGGCCCGCGGGGGCCGCGCCTTGCTATGCTCGTTTCTTGGACCGGCAGG
>CAZCMC010000067.1:0-4291 GCA_964499665.1 uncultured bacterium
TGGTCCAGAATGACATCAAGCGGGTCGTCGCCTACTCGACCATTTCGCAGCTCGGCTACATGTTTCTGGGCGCGGGTGCCGGCGCTTATGCGTCGGCCATCTTTCACCTCGGAACCCACGCCTTCTTCAAGGCGCTCCTCTTTCTCGGTGCCGGCTCCGTCATCCATTCGCTGCACGGAGAGCAAGACATCCGGAAGATGGGCGGGCTGTGGAAGGCGATGCCGATCACTGCCTGGACCTTCCTCCTGGCTTCCCTTGCGAACGCCGGGATCTTTCCCCTTGCCGGCTTCTGGTCGAAGGACGAGATCCTCTTTAATGCCTTCAAGCACGGGATGACGGTCCCCTGGCTTCTGGGTCTCATCGGCGCCTTCCTCACGGCGTTCTATATGTTCCGTCTCTTCTTTTTGGTGTTCACCGGTCGGTTCCGAGGCGGTGCCCACGCAGCCCAACACCTGCACGAATCGCCGCCCAACATGGCGTATCCTTTGGTGGTCCTCGCCTTCTTTTCCGTCACCGTGGGGCTGGTGTTTGGGTTCCCTCCGGACCATGGGATATACCATCGTTTTGTCGCCCCGATGTTCGAAGCCGTTCATGAAGCGGCGGGAAAGGCGGCGCATGCCTCGCTCTCATCGGAGGTTGGCATGGCCGCCCTCTCCTTGACTATCGCGCTCCTGGGGGTCCTTTTGGCGTATCAGTTTTACATGAAGAAGCCGGAGCTACCCGGCCTGCTGGCTGACCGGATGAAGGGCGTCTACCGCCTGTTGCTGAACAAGTACTGGGTGGACGAACTGTATCAGGCGATCTTCGTCAACTTTGGCAAACGCGTGTGCGCCTTCCTCTGGGGGGTCGATTCCGGAGTTGTTGACGGCGCGGTGAACAGAAGCAGTTGGCTGACGGTGCGTCTGAGCTTTCTCTCGGCCTGGAACGACCTGAAGATCGTGGATGGGATGGTGAATGGTATCGCCGACCTCATCCAGGGTGGAAGCCTCAACCTCCGTCGGCTCCAGACGGGCATTGTCCAGAACTACATTTTGGCCATGTCGTTGGGGATCCTCGGCATGCTCGTTCTCTATCTCTTTGTATTCCGCTAGCAGGTTCCAAGTGTCCAGTTCCATGTGCCATGCTCCTGGTTCCGGGTTGAGAGAAAAGCCCAGTAACCTGGAACCTGGAACCTGGAACCTGGAACTCGGAACAGGAGGCTTGTCGTTCCGATGAATGCCCTTCAGTTTCCGATTCTTTCCCTGATCGCGTATCTGCCCCTGCTCGGCGCGTTTCTGATCCTGGCGCTTCCCAAGGAGTCGAAGGGCGGCATCCGCTGGAGCGCCCTGGCCTTCACGCTGGCCAGCTTTGCCGCGTCGCTTTGGCTTCTCGCCTACTTCGACGCCTCGACCCCCGAGATGCAGTTCGTGGAGGCGTTCTCGTGGATCCCCACGATCGGTGTGACCTATCTCTTTGGCCTTGACGGGATCAGCCTGTGGCTCGTCATGTTGACCACATTCCTGTCGGTGATCGGAGTCATCTGCTCATGGGAGTCGATCACCATGCGGCTGAAAGAATACTACATCTTTCTCCTGCTCCTGGAGACGGGGATGCTCGGCGTCTTTTTCGCGCTCGATTTCTTTCTCTTTTATGTTTTTTGGGAAGTGATGCTGGTTCCGATGTACTTCCTGATCGGCGTCTGGGGGAGCGACCGTCGGCTTTACTCCGCCATCAAGTTCTTCCTCTACACCCTCTTCGGCAGCGTGATCATGCTGCTGGGGATCCTGGCGGTCTACTACTACCATGGCGCCCAGACCGGGGCCTACACGTTCGATGTCCTTCGGCTGATGAAGGTCTCGTACCCCTCAACCCCCCTCTTCACCCTCCTGGGCGTTTCGTTCTCGTTCCAGGATCTGGTCTGGCTCTCATTCTTCATGAGCTTCGCCATCAAGGTCCCGATGTTTCCTTTCCATACCTGGCTGCCTGACGCGCATACCGACGCGCCGACGGCGGGCAGCGTGATCCTGGCTGGCGTCCTCCTGAAGATGGGGACGTACGGGTTCATCCGGTTCAATCTGCCGATGTTCCCCGAGGCCACCAAACACTTCGTTCCAATGATCATGACGCTGTCGATCATCGCCATCATCTATGGGGCGATGGTCTGTATGGTCCAGCCCGACATGAAGCGTCTGATCGCCTACAGCTCCGTCAGCCACATGGGCTTCATCACGCTGGGCATGTTCGCGCTGAACGCCCAGGGCATCCAGGGAAGCATCATCCAGATGGTGAATCACGGCTTGTCCACCGGCGCCCTCTTCCTGATCGTGGGCCTGATCTACGACCGGCGCCACACGAGACTCATCTCTGAGCTGGGGGGGCTCTCCAAGCAGATGCCGGTCTACGCGACACTGTTCGCCATCATCATGCTCTCCTCGATGGGGCTTCCCGGACTCAATGGCTTCATCGGCGAGTTCTTGATTCTTGTGGGCGCCTTTCAGGTCAATTATCTCTGGGCCGCCTTTGCCGTATCCGGGATCGTCCTGGGCGCGGCCTATATGCTCTGGTTGTATCAGCGCACCATGTTCGGCCCCCTGGAGAACCCGAAAAACGCCGCCTTGCAGGATCTGAGTCCCAGGGAGATGACCACACTGGTTCCCATTGTCATCATGTGTTTCTGGATCGGCCTCTACCCCTCTCCTTTTCTGAGGCGGATGGAGGCGTCAGTCAATTTCATCCTGGCGCGGATTCATAACGAGCAGGCCGTCCGTCCAGTCGAAGCCCGCCCTGAGCCCAGCCGAAGGGGGGCTGCGCCCGTGGCCCAGAGCCAGTCATTGGCCGCCCTGCCAGGAGAGCCATCTCGATGACTCAGGCATTCAATATGGCCGACCTCTCTACCGCCTTGCCGGAGGTGGTCCTGAGCCTTGTGGCCATGGTGATCCTTATGCTTGACTTCATCGTGCCAAAAGGGAGACGGGACTGGCTGGGGTACCTGAGCGTCCTTGGTGTGCTCCTTACCCTCATGGTGCTGTTTCCCCAGTGGGGGGCGACGCAGTCTGCCTTCAGCGGGCAATATCTCATTGATCCATTCGCCCTATTCTTCAAGATCGTATTTCTCGCCTCGGCCGGTCTTATCATCCTCATGTCGATAGGGTACCTGAGAGGCGAAGGGGCTGACAAGGGGGAGTTTTACGCGCTGATCCTCTTCGCCACGCTGGGGATGATGCTCATGGCCAGCGCCGTGGACCTGCTGATCCTCTACATCGGCCTGGAGACCATGTCGATCTCCATCTTCGTCCTTGCCGGGTTCTTGAAGCGAGAGCGGCGGAGCAATGAGGCAGCGTTGAAATTCCTGCTCATGGGGGGGTTCTCCTCGGCGATTATCCTCTACGGCATGGTCATGCTGTACGGCCTCACGGGCGCCACCGGCCTCAAGGAGATCGCCTCCGCCCTGACGGCGGATACGCTTTCGAATCCGGCGCTGATCCTGGCCATGGTCATGTTGGCGGCAGGTTTCGGCTTTAAGATCGCCGCCGTCCCGTTTCATATGTAGATCCCGGACGTCTATGAGGGGGCCCCCACCCCGGTCACGGCCCTCCTTGCGGCCGCCTCCGAGATCGCCGGACTCGCTATTCTCCTGCGAGTGTTTCTCGTCGCCATCCCGGGGCTCCAGGATCGCTGGGCACTGCTCTTTTACGTCCTGTCATTGCTCACGATGACCGTGGGCAACGTCGTCGCGATTGCCCAGAGCAACATCAAGCGGATGCTGGCCTACAGCTCGATTGCGCACATCGGCTACCTCCTGATCGGAGTCGTGGCAGGACGGGAGCTGGGGATCTCGGCCGCGCTGCTGTACACCGTGGCCTACGCGTTGATGACGCTCGGTGCCTTTGCTATGGTGATCCTCCTCTGCGTTGGGGAGGTGAAAGGTGAGCGGATCGACGACTTCACAGGCTTGGCTCAGCGAAGCCCCATGGCGGCCGCAGCCATGTTGATCCTCCTCCTTTCTCTCGCTGGAGTCCCGCCGACTGCCGGGTTTGTCGGGAAGCTGTACCTCTTCGGCGCAGCCATCGAGCGTGGCTACGTCTTGCTGGCGTTGATCGCCGTCGTCAATTCAACCATCTCTCTCTTCTATTACATGAAGGTAGCAGTCGCGATGTACATGCGCGACCTTCCGCCGGCGGGTCTGGCCTTGAGCCCCTCCCGGCCGCTGCGCGTGGTGCTGTTCGTGACGGTCGTCGGCACCCTCGCGATCGGGATCTACCCCGGTCCGTTCTTGGACCTTGCCAAGTCCTCGATCGCCGGACTCTGGTAA
>CAZCMC010000067.1:4391-8489 GCA_964499665.1 uncultured bacterium
CGTGGCGATGAAGGACGATCAGGTTTCGCTGTGGCGTCAACTCGCGGGGTTGAGCTCGCTGGGGATCACCTTCGCCGCTTCGATCGCCATTGGGTCGGCGATCGGTATTCTCCTCGATCGATGGCTCCGGACCTCGCCGTGGTTCACCATTCTCTTCTTCCTATTCGGCGTTGCGGCGGGCTTTGCGACTCTTCTGAAGGATCTGAAGCGTTGGGGTCGCTGATTATTCGAGTGTCCTATATGATGTCGGGCACAAGGGGCGGGGAAGGGTATGGAGCACCATCCGACCATCTTTCAGATTCCTAATTTTCTCGGGGTGCTCGGGATTCCTGGGGCTTGGGTGCCGGAGCATGTCACGATGGCCTGGCTTGTCATGGCGATCCTGGTCAGCCTGTCCTATCTGGCCACAAGAAAGCTCGAGGCGGTTCCGGGACCGATGCAGAACCTCATGGAGGTGGTCGTCGAGGCGTTCGGCAACCTGTTGGAGCAGATGATCGGGCCGAAGGGGAAACGGTACCTCCCCTTGATCGGCACCGCAGGCCTCTTCATTCTCGTCGGCAATCTGCTGGGATCGATCCCCGGGCTGAAGCCGCCGACGGCGAACCTCAACACCACGGCGGCGCTGGCCATCACGGTCTTCGTCTCCTATAATTTCTTCGGGATCAGGGAGCAGGGGATCGTCGGGTACCTGCGCCATTTCTGCGGGCCGATCCTTTGGCTGGCCCCCATCATGTTTCCGATTGAATTTATCGGGCACTTGGCCAGACCGATCTCTCTCTCGATCCGATTGTTCGGAAATATCTTCGGCGAGGAAAGCGTCATTATCATTCTTCTCTCGCTCATATGGTTGGTGATCCCGTACGGCATCTATCTCGCCATCATGATGCCCCTCAGCCTTTTTACAAGCGTCGTGCAGACCTTCATCTTCGTGATGCTGTCCATGGTCTATATCGCTGGAGCGGTTCACGTCGAACACGAGGAGCACCACTAACCCTGTCCCTTTCCAAAAGGAGTGGCGTCGATGAGTCGCACGCAAGGAGCGCTCGTTCTGCTGTTCATGACTGTTGTGCTTGCCGCTGGGGCCTCGGCCGCCTTTGCCGCTGAAGGTGCCAAGTCCGAGTCCTCGACCTTCTTTGTCGTGTCAGTCCTGACTGGAGGATTTGCCATGGCCATCGCTTCGGCGGCGGCGGCGATCGGCCAGAGCCGAGCCATCGTGAGCGCGCTGGACGCGATCGGTCGGCAGCCCTCTGCGGCGGGGCGTATCCAGGTGGCCATGATCATCGGCCTGGCGCTGATCGAATCCTTGGCCATTTATGTGCTGCTGATCGCCCTGATCATCTTCTTTGCGAACCCCTTCATCAAGTACGTGGTCCCCGGCCCATAGACGACGTCGGGGCCTCGGCAACGTAGCCGATTGTCCGGGACTATAGAGCCGTGCTTCTCTCATACCTGCCGATCCTTACCTTGGTCCTGTTGGCAGCCGGCTTCGCGTTGGCCACCCTGTTCTTATCGTCGGTGCTGGGGCCCCGGCGGCCTTCCAAGGATAAACTCTCCACGTACGAGTGCGGGATCGATCCAGTCGGTAGCGCCCGAGAGCGGTTCTCGGTCAAGTTCTACCTGGTCGCGATGTTGTTCATTATTTTCGACATCGAGATCGTGTTCCTGTATCCCTGGGCGGTTATCCTGAATAGCCTGGGACTCTTCGGGTTGGTCGAGATGTTCTTCTTCCTCGGGATCCTCCTGATCGGCCTCCTGTATGTCTGGAAGAAGGGCGGCCTGGAATGGACGACCTGAAGGAGGCAAACGCGGAGGAGAACCTCACTGTTCGGAAGCTGCGGGAACGGTTTCCAGAAGCGATCCTCTCGACCAAGAGCTTTCGCAACGAGATCACCGTCGTTGTCACACCAAGTGAGATCGTCCGCGTCTGCCGGCATCTGAAAGAGGATCCTGACCTCCGATACGACTTCCTCTCGGATCTGACCGCGGTTGACCGCCTCCGTGAACATCCCCGTTTTGAAGTGGTCTATCATCTCTATTCGCTGCAGTTCAAGCGGCGGGTCCGCCTGAAGGTCCAGGTCGAGGAGGGCGAGGCGGTCCCGAGTGTGACGCCGGTCTGGGGCACGGCCGACTGGCATGAGCGCGAGGTCTATGACATGTTCGGTGTGGGGGTTGAAGGGCACCCGGACCTTCGGAGGATCCTGATGCCGGAGGACTGGGAGGGCCATCCGCTCCGAAAAGACTATCCGGTACAGGCGTCCCCCAAGTGGTGGGAAGAGGGGGGTGAGCGGTGACTGAAGCCCGCACCATGACGATCAACATGGGACCTCAACACCCCAGCACCCACGGCGTGCTTCGATTGGTCCTGGAGCTGGACGGGGAGGTGGTGGTGAGGTGTACCCCTCACATCGGCTACCTCCACACCGGGATGGAGAAGATCGCGGAGAGCAAGCGGTACCAGCAGGTCATCCCGATCACCGACCGGATGGATTACCTGGCCCCCCTCAGCAATAACCTGGCGTATGTGTTGGCCGTGGAGAAGCTGATGGGAATCGAGGTCCCGCCCAGGGCCAAGGTGATCCGCGTGATGATGACCGAGCTGACCCGGATCGGGAGCCACCTGGTCTGGTTGGGGACGCATGCCATCGACATCGGAGCGATGAGCGTGTTCCTCTACGCCTTCCGGGAGCGGGAACAGATCCTGGACATGTACGAGCAGGTGGCAGGGGCCAGGATGATGTCCAGCTACTTCCGCGTGGGGGGGCTGTTTGCCGACCTGCCGGAGCGATTCGAGGAGACCGTCCGCTCCTTTGTGACCAGCTTTCCAGATCGCCTGGCCGAGTACGAGAACCTCCTTACCGCGAACCCGATCTGGATCCAGCGGACCAAGGGCGTCGGCGTGATCAAGCCGGAGGACGCCGTGGACCTCGGCATGAGCGGCCCGAACCTCCGCGCCTGCGGGGTCCCATGGGACATCCGAAAGTCCCATCCGTACTCGGGCTATGAGCAGTACAGCTTCGAGATCTCGAGAGGGACCCATGGCGACGTGTATGACCGATACCTCTGCCGCATCTTTGAGATGCGGCAGAGCATCGCCGTCGTTCGCCAAGCCCTGGAGCGCCTTCCGGACGGGCCGATTGCCGTTCAGGATCCGAAGGTGACGCCGCCGCCCAAGCCGATGGTCAAGAAGAGCATGGAGGCCCTGATCCATCATTTCCTGCTCTGGTCCGAAGGATTCCGGACGCCGGTGGGAGAGGTCTACCAGAGCATCGAGTCGCCAAGGGGCGAGTTCGGTGTGTATCTGGTTAGCGACGGCAGCAACATCCCTTACCGTGTCCATTTTCGCGCACCGTCCTTTGTGAACCTCCAGGCCTTGCCAAGGATGGCGGAGGGGCGGTTGGTGGCCGATGTGGTGGCGATTATCGGGAGCATCGATATTGTCCTTGGCGAAGTGGATCGCTAGTGCCGGCCCAATTAACTTCGCCCAGCGGCGTTGCTGGCTACCGGGACGCTCCCTGTCCGAGATCCCGGGACGGGCTCCCGGACCGGGACGACGTACCCGAAATCGTACGCCTCGATCGGTCCCGGAGCCAGCGCCTTGCTAGGCTCGCTTCTTGAGCCGGCATTGGGTGTCAGCCAGCTGTTGGCTGATTCCTTGAAGGTTGATCGGGGAGCGTAGATGACGGAAGAGACTGTCCAGCAGATCCTGTCCCGTTATGCCCATCGCCGGTCCGCGCTTCTTCCGCTGCTGCACCTCTGTCAGGAGGAGGCGGGGTATGTGACACCGGAGGCGATTGGCCAGTTGGGCGAGCGTCTCGGGCTGTCGCCGACCCAGGTGGCGGAGGTGGCCACCTTCTACGATATGTTCCGCCTCAAGCCCGGCGGGCGGCGGGAGATCTGGGTATGCCACAACCTCAGTTGCTCCCTGTTGGGCGCTGAGGAGGTGGTCCGGCGTCTTGAGGAGCAGCTCGGGGTGAAGGCGGGAGAGACCACGGCTGACGGGTCGTTTACCCTGAGGCGGTTTGAGTGCCTGGCTGCCTGCGAGATCGCGCCGGTCATCCAGGTGGGTCCAGATTATTACGGCCCTGTTCGTCCGGAAGA
>CAZCMC010000068.1:0-8356 GCA_964499665.1 uncultured bacterium
ACTAGACCTTCTCGAGCAGATGGCCCAACTTCTCGTGCTTGGTCTGCAGATAGGCGCGATTCTCGGCATTCGGGCGGATCTCGATGGGGAGTCGCTCCACCACATGCAGACCGTATGCCTCAAGCCCTACGATTTTCCGAGGGTTGTTGGTCAGCAGCCGAATCTTACACAACCCGAGATCCGACAAGATCTGAGCCCCGATCCCGTACTCTCGTAGATCGGGTTTGAAGCCCAGCCTCGCATTGGCCTCCACCGTGTCCAGTCCCGCGTCCTGTAGCTCGTAGGCGCGCATCTTGTTTGCGAGGCCGATCCCTCTCCCTTCCTGTCGGATGTAGAGAAAGACCCCCTTTCCCTCTTTCGCTATCAGATCTAGCGCCTTGTCCATCTGAGGTCCGCAGTCGCACCGGAGCGAGCCGAATACGTCCCCGGTGAGGCACTCCGAGTGCACCCGCACGAGGGTGTCTTCCACGGCGTTCACGTCTCCCATGACCAGAGCCAGATGGTGTTTCTTATCCACTTGGCTGTAATACAGGATCGCGGTGAATCGGCCGTACTGTGTCGGCAGAGCCGTTGTGGCGACCCGGCTCACGAATCGCTCGCGCTTCAATCGAAACTCGATCAGGCTTTTGACGGTGATCAGCTTGATGCCGTGTTCCCGAGCGACGCGGTGCAACTCAGGAGTCCTGGCCATGGTCCCATCGTCATTCATGATCTCACAGATCACGCCCGCGGGGTACAGGCCGGCCAATCTTGCCAGGTCCACAGCGGCCTCCGTCTGCCCCGCGCGCGTCAGCACACCGCCCTCCCTTGCTCGAAGCGGAAAGGTATGACCGGGGCTGGTCAAGTCGTCGGCGGTGGCCTTGGGGTCGATGATGGTCCGGATCGTCACCGCTCGGTCATGGGCGGATATCCCGGTCGTCACCTTGCGCTTCGCATCGACGGAGACGCAGAAGGCCGTCTCGTGCGGTGAGGTGTTGTCTGTGACCATTGGCGGGATCCGGAGCTCATCCAGCCGCTGCCCAGTGACGGCCACACAGATCAACCCTCGCCCCTTCGAGGCCATGAAGTTGATTGCCTCGGGCGTCACCTTCTCGGCCGCCATCGTGAGGTCGCCCTCGTTTTCGCGATCTTCATCGTCCACCACGATGACCATCCTGCCGTCGCGGAGGTCTCGGATCGCTTCTTCAATAGTGTGAAACCGGATGGCTTCCTCCATTGCTACTCCGTTGACCAGGCTCAGACGTATCCCCACTCCCGGAGGACCGACTGGGTAAGCACCGCCTTTCTTCCTGAAACCTGAAGTCCTTCAAGGTATCGGATGACGTATTTTCCTAGCAGGTCGGTTTCCAGGTTTGTGCGCTGCCCCACCTTTTTGCTCCCTAATGTGGTGTGCCGATAGGTGTGCGGGATGATGGCAACCCCGAAGGAGACATCACAAAGGCTGGCAACCGTCAGGCTGATCCCATCCACGGCAACAGATCCCTTCTCCACGAGCAGAGGGCGAAGGGACTCGGGGTAGGAGAACGAGAACCACCACGCCCCGCCGCTCTTGCGAATCTCCAGGAGCGTGCCCACCCCGTCGATGTGACCGGTGACGATGTGCCCTCCGAGTCGGTCGGTTACCCGACAGGGCCGCTCCAAGTTCACGTGATCGGCAGGGCCGAGATCGCCCAGGGTTGTACGGACCAGGGTCTCGTCCGACAGCTCGACCTCGAAGAAATCGTGCTCGGCCGTGGTGACCGTCAGACACGTCCCATCGACTGCGATGCTGTCGCCGATCGAGAGGTCGGCTAAGGCGTCCTTCCCCTTGATTGCGAGCTTCGTGACGCCGCCCTCCCGTCGAACCTGTTGAACCACGCCCACTTCTTCGATGAGGCCCGTGAACACGATTCGACCTATCCGCCCACTTCCTTTGCTGAGCGATATCCCTCGATCAGGACATCCCCGCCCAGTTGGTCGATGCGGACACGCTCCAGGCGCAAGGCCTGAACGAGATGTTCGATCCCCGCCCCCCCAAAAAGACTCGGGGCCGTTTTCCCTCCGATCAAAATCGGAGCCATGAAGAGGAAGAACTTGTCGATGATGCCCGCTTCAATGGCAGAGGTAAAGATCCCCTCGCCGCCCTCGATCATCACGCTTGTGACCTCGCGCTCTCCAAGGCGTTTCAGAAGATGCTGAAGGTTGACCCTCCCATTGGAACCGCCCGCCTCGATGACCGTGAGGCCATGCCGCTCCAGGGCATCGATCCGTTCATGGGGCGCATCGGCGGTGACCGCAACCCAAGTTGGCGATGAAGAGGTGGAGTGAAACACCCGCGCGTCTAAGGGGAGAGAGCCCCGTCCATCGACGATGACCCGGATCGGATTACGCCCACCCGACGGAAGCCGGGTTGTGAGCATGGGGTCGTCGCGCCGGATCGTGCCGAGCCCGACCATGACCGCATCGATCTGATCCCGTAATTCGTGCACCCGCTGCCGCGATTGTTCGCCGGAGATCCAGTGAGAGTCGCCGGTCCGGGTCGCGATCTTACCGTCAAGGCTCACCGCAGCCTTGAGCACGACGAATGGAAGGCGGCTCTTGATGAATTTCACGAACGCTTCGTTCAGGATCGTCGACTCCTCGGACAGGAGTCCTAGTTCCACCAGGACCCCTGCCGCACGCAGCGTCTCAACACCTCTGCCGGAGACCAGCGGGTTCGGGTCCAACACCGATGTGACGACCCGTCGGATGCCCGCGGCAATGATCCGATCGGTGCAGGGCGGCGTCCGACCCTGATGGCAACAGGGCTCGAGCGTGACGTAGAGATCCGCTCCCGCAGTGGCCCCGGCAGCGGCCTCCAGCGCAACCACCTCCGCATGTGGCCCGCCGGCGTACGCGTGATAACCTTCTCCAAGGATGCTTCCGTTTCGCGCGACGACGGCGCCCACTATAGGGTTGGGGCTCGTGCGGCCCAGCCCTTTTTGGGCAAGATCCAACGCCCGCCGCATCAATGGTTCATCGATTGCCATGCGCATCCTATCCCCTCAAGAGATGCAACCTTGGTAAAGCGATTTTCTGAGTGACACTAACACCGCGTCGCAGGGGTGTCAAGGTGAAAACCCCGGCAGGAGCGGCTAAGAGCTCACAAACAGGGCGTCTGTGAAGGCTTCTGGTGAGAATGGTTGAAGGTCGTCGAGCCCTTCGCCAAGCCCAACGAACGCGATAGGAACTTTCAAATGCTGAGCGATGGCGACGACGATGCCGCCCTTCGCCGTCCCATCCAGCTTGGTCAGGACGAGGCCGGTGAGTCCAACAGCATCGTGGAATTCCCTGGCCTGAACCAGCGCGTTCAGGCCGGAGGTGGCGTCGAGAACCATGAACCGCTCGTAAGCGGCCCCCGGCATTTGCCGGGAGATGACGCGGTGGATCTTCTTCAATTCCTCCATCAGATTTCGCTTGGTGTGGAGTCGGCCCGCGGTGTCGATGAGAAGGTGGGTTGCCTGTCGCGCCACAGCGGCCTGCAACGCATCGAAGACCACTGCGGAGGGATCAGCGCCAGCCTGGTGACAGACCACATGGGCCCCGACGCGCCTACCCCAGAGCTGAAGCTGCTCGATGGCAGCGGCGCGGAAGGTGTCGGCCCCGGCGACGATCACCCTGCCACCTTCATCGATCAGGCGTTTCGCGAATTTCCCGATGGTGGTGGTCTTGCCTGAACCGTTCACTCCCAGAAAGAGAAAGACTCGAGGTCGGGCATCGGGGTCTTCGCGCAAAGAAGGAGGGGCGGTTGCTTTCAGGACAGACAGGATCTCCTCCTTGACTGCCTCTTTCACGTGGCGAAGCTCGTTGAGGTCCCGACGACCGAGACGTTGATGCAGGGTAGCAATGATCTGTCCCGCCACAACCGGACCGAGGTCGGCGGCGATCAGGAGCTCCTCCAGCGCCTCCAACGTCGAGGCGCTACAGGCATTCCCGGCAAAGAGCCGCTCGATCTGCCCGATCAATCCCTGACGGGTTCGTGCGAGGCCAGCCACCAGCCGGCCGAAGAGACCTGTGGGAGGGGTACCGTTGGGGGGCATCGGTCGGAGGGTGCGCCGTTAAGCGGCCCGGGCCATTCGAAGAGAGAGAAGTCTGGACACACCATGTTCCTCCATGGTGACCCCATAGAGGATATCAGCGGCTTCCATCGTCCGCTTGTTGTGTGTGATCAGGATGAACTGGGAGGTCGCGGCCATTTCCTTCAGAAGCGACACGAAGCGCTCTGCATTCACATCGTCGAGTGGGGCATCCACTTCGTCCAACAGACAGAAAGGGCTTGGGCGAGTCTCAAATAGCGCCAGCAGCAGCGCCAGGGCCGCGAGCGCCTTTTCGCCTCCAGACAGAAGATTGAGAGTGGCGCGCTTGCCAGGGATGCGCACCACCAGTTCGAGCCCCGGCTCGTCCTCTCCCGGCTCAAGTTCAACCGTTTGGAGCTGCGCCTCGCCACCCGAGAAGAGTCGCTTCCACAGCCGATCCAGATGGCCGTTGACGGTCATGAGTGTCTCGTTGAACCGTTGCTGAATGGTGGTGTTGATCTCAGCGATGGCAGCGCGGAGCGATCGGGCAGAGGAGTGGAGGTCCTGGGCTTGGACCGAGAGGAAGTGGTGCCGCTCGGCCAACTCCTGGTATTCCTCCAAGGCGGCGAGATTGACGCCACCAAGCTCCGCGATCTTCGCGGTGAGGTCTGCCAGTTCAGTCTTGGCCTCCTCGAGGCCAAGGCCGTTTTCGGAGAGCCGTGCGGCGATCGCCTCCACCTGTTCGAGCCCTTCATCGCGCAGCGCCTCTTCGAAAAGGGATATGGTGTTTCGCAGTTCGGCGCGCCGTATAGCCGTCGCGCTCAGGGCCTGCTGTACGTGGGCGAGCGACTGCCTCAGCGCTCGAATGCGCTCCTCTAACGATTCGCGCTCCTCGACGAGTTCCTGATGTGCCTTGTCCTGCTCAGCGGCCGCCCGCTGCGCCACTCCTTCTTCCTGTATCAGCGCCGTGAGGCGCTCATGGAGATGAGCGATGGTCGCCTCCATCTGTTTCCGCCGCGTCTCTTCCTCGGTCAGCTCGGCCTCGAGCGCTTCCATCTCGCGAACAAGCTGACCGCTCTCGTCTTCGATCCTGGCGAGTCCAAGAGCGAGGAGCTCTCGCTGCGCCTGGAGTGAGGTGAGCTGCACGCGGAGTTCACCGACATCACCGATGAGGTTGTCGCGGGCCTGCTGGTGGACGGCTGCCTCGGCCTCGAGCCGGGCGGCATCGGCTTGCGAGGCAGCGTATCGTCCCTCGTCCTCCAGCAGACTGGACTCGAATCTCCGGATCTCATCGGTCAAGACCCGAAGGTCCTCCTCATGACTTTTCGCTTCGTACCTCAACACCTCGATCTGCTGAAGGAGCCGGCGCCGTTCGCCACTCGTGTGGGAGAGCTCCTTTTCGGCCTTGAGGCGATCGATCTTCACTTCATCAAGTCGGCGGGTCAGCGACTCCAGGGATTCTGTTAACTGGGATGAGCGGCGACAAGAAGCCTCCCATGAGGCGTCGACGGCCAGGAGGCTCTCGTGACGTTGACGGGCCTGTTCCTGGAGCTCGGAGATTTCGCGCCGTCGCGAGAGGATCCCACCGCTACCTCCCGGGCCGCCGACGATGATTCCACGGCTGGTGACCAACTCGCCGGCCAGGGTGGCAATCGCGAACGGGGGAGGGAGGTGCCGACTGAGGGAGAGCGCGTTGGAGAGATCTTTGACGATGATTCCGTCGGCGAGCAGGGCTTCGATGAGAGGCCGATCGCTCTCGGCGCAGTGGATCAGGTCGATGGCAACGCCCTCCAGCATAACCCCGCCTGCCAATACGACTGAGGGCGCCGGACCAGTCCGCCGCGCCAGGGAGGGTATCCTTTCGGGGCCGGAGCTGCTCTCCGGAGAAAGGATGAACGTCGCGCGACCCTGTCCCCGATCGGTCAAGAGACGAATGGCCTCCTCTGCGTCGTCGGCCCGCCCGATCACAAGCCCCTGCAGTGCGTCGCCGAGCAAGACCTCTACCGCTCGCTCATAGCGGGGCGGCACCTCGATAAGCTCGGCAAGAGAGGCCTTCAGTCCTGTCAACCGAGACTCTCCGCTGGCTTTTCGCTGGAGGAGGTAACGGTGTCCGCCATCGTACCCCTCGAAGCTCTCACTTAGTTCGATAAGGGATGCCAGGCGGCTATTGAGCCGTGCGGTCTCCTCCCGGAGGCTATCCCGCTCAGGCCTGATGGCGTCTCTGCCGAACTCCTCCGCGAGCGCCTGCTGGGTCAGCTCATCCCGTTCCCCATGGAGCTGGGCGAGTTGTTCGACGACTCGAGCAAGGAATCGGCGCTGTTGCTCCTCAAGGGTGGCGAGGTCTCGATCCTGCTGCTCCAGCCCACCCTTACGCTCACTGGCGATGTCGCGTTGTTTCCCATACAAGCGCTCTCGCTCTCGGAGGCCGCTGAGGTGGTTTCGTCGCTCGGCGAGCAACGCGGCGTCTTGGATGAGACGTCGCCGCCGGTTCTCAAGCCCACTCACCCCTTCCGCGATCGTCTCCTCCAGCCCTCGAAGCATTGATGACTTCAGGTCGAGATGCCTGCGCTGGGATTCGAGCTCTCCAGAGAGGAGCCGCTCCTGCTCTCGCGTGGGCGCTTCCTCCTGCGTCAGGACAGCCTTCCGCTCCTGCAGTCGCGTCAGACGGCGCCGCCGCTCCTCGAGTTGGCTCGCCGACGCATCGAGCATCTGTCGCAGGTGGCTGAGCTCGGCCTCATCACGGGACAAGCGGGCCCTGGTATCGTAGAGCCGCTGTTGGAAGGATGCCCTCGCTTGACCTTGTTCCAGCTCGCGGATCCGAATCGATTCCTGCTGGGCTTCCAGGGCGACGAGTGCAGCCTGCACGGAGTCGACGTCCTGCTGCGCTGCCCGTTCCGAATGCTCCGCCGCATCAAGCTGTTGTCGCAGTTGTTGACCCTCATGGAATTTCAGAAAACCCTTGAGTTCTCGCACCCGTTCCTGGTAGGCGCGGTAGCGCTCCGCCTTGTTCGCCTGTCGCTTGAGCGAGTTTCGCTGCCGCTCGACCTCGTGAATGATATCGTTGACCCGAAGCAGGTTCTGCTCTGCCGACTCTAACTTCACCAGTGCCGACTTCTTTCGCACCTTATATGTCATGAGGCCGGCAGCCTCCTCGATGAGGAGCCTGCGCTCGTGTCCCTTCGCGCTCACGGCGTCGCCGATGGAGCCTTGCTCGATGAGAGCGTAGGGCTCACCCCCAAGCCCGGTATCGAGGAACAGATCGGTGATATCTCGAAGACGGCACGGAACCTGGTTGAGCAGGTACTCGCTCTCCCCGGAGCGATACAGTCGGCGGGTGACCGTCACCTCGTGGAACTCTGTAGGAATGTCGCCATAATTATCGGTAAAGGTCAGGGAGACTTCGGCTATCCCGAGAGGTTTCCGCTGACTGTTACCGGCGAAGATCAGATCGTCCATCCGGTCCCCGCGGAGCAGCTTCGCGCTCTGTTCTCCCAGGGCCCATCGGATGCCGTCTGATAGATTGCTCTTGCCGCAGCCGTTGGGTCCAACGATCGCCGTGATGCCGGGTTCAAAGGCAACTTCGACCTTCTCGGCAAACGATTTGAACCCGAAGAGAGAAAGCCGGGTCAGCCGCATCGTCTCAGGTGGCCTTTTGCGGTTGTCATAGCCATCTCACCTGTGTCGAACACACACTCGAGAGAACCGAGGCCCCGGAACGGCCTTAATGGCGGCAAGGGTATCATGTCATCTTTCTCGATGTCAAGGGTAATTACAAGGGCCAGTAGTTAGGTGGAGTCCTACTACTAGATATTGTGGGTACGTGGGTGGCCAAAGGCCGCCATCGCCAGCCTGGCAGCCTCCTGCTCGGCATCCTGCTTGCTTCGCCCGCTTCCCCGGCCGATAGCCGATTGGCCCACTCGGACCTCGACCTCGAATGTTGGGGCATGGGGAGGGCCTGAACGATAAAGCAGATGATAGCGAGGGGTTTCGTGGAAGCGGGATTGCGTCAACTGTTGCAACGCGGTTTTCGGATCGCAGCCAAGCCTCACACCAGGAAGCTGATCGTCGCATACGCTGCGCGCCAACCGACGGATGAGTGTCCCGCCGCCGTCCAAATAGATCGCCCCGATGACAGCTTCAAAGCCGCCGGACAGGATGGAAGCGCGCTCCCTGCCACCGGTCGATTCTTCCCCCTTGCTCAGGAAGAGCAGGGGAGGAAGATCGAGGCTTTTCGCGAGTTCCGCCAGGGCAGCAGCGCTGACGAGGCGCGCGCGGCAAAGGCTCAATTCGCCCTCTGGGGCCCCTGGCAAGAGGGAGATCAG
>CAZCMC010000069.1:0-90 GCA_964499665.1 uncultured bacterium
GGACAGGTACCTTGCGGACTTTGAGCGGTTCGAAAGGAACGGCTGGACAGGTGGTCCGTCCTGGGTCCGCCAGATCCGTAAGGCGGCCAT
>CAZCMC010000069.1:100-8324 GCA_964499665.1 uncultured bacterium
GAGATCCCGGGACGGGCTCCCGGACCGGGACGACGTACCTGACAATGTACGCCTCGCTCGGCCCTGGGGTCCGCGCCTTGCTATGCTCGTTTCTTGATCCGGCACAGTCCTTGCGACTTAGAGCGAGATAGTTGGACGAGCACTTGAAGAAAAAACCCCCACGATGATTCAGCACTCGAAAGAACTCGACAGGTACCTTGCGGACTTTGAGCGGTTCGAAAAGAACGGCTGGACAGGTGGTCCGTCCTGGGTCCACCAGATCCGTAAGGCGGCCATCTCCCGCTTCGCCGAGCTGGGGTTCCCCACCACTCAGCACGAGGAGTGGAAGTACACCAGCGTGGCCCCGATCGTGAAGGTCCCCTTCAGGCCCGCTGATGATGAGCCTGACGGGCTCACGAAGGAGTCGCTCTCGCTCCACACTCTTGGGCAGGCGGCGTGCGCTCAGCTCGTCTTTGTGAATGGCCGTTACTCGCCCGCGCTGTCCTCGTTTGGGTCGCTTCCGGATGGCGTGAAGGCGGGGAGCCTTGCGACGGCCCTCAGCGCCGACCCGGCAGCGGTCGAGCCGCATCTGGCCAGGCACGCCGGCTACCAGGGTCACCCGTTCGTGGCCCTTAACACCGCCTTCATCCAGGACGGGGCGTTCGTGTCCATCCCGAAGGGCAAGGTGGTTGAGACGCCTATCCACCTGCTGTTCGTCTCAACCCCTTCGTTCGACTCGGCTCACGACAGGCGCGGGAAGGCCATTGTCTCGCACCCCCGGAACCTGATCCTGGCGGGGGATGACAGCCAGACGATGATCGTCGAGAGCTACATTGGTTTGAACAACGCCCTCTACTTTACCAACGTCGTCACGGAAATCGTCGCGGGCGAGAACGCTGTGGTCGCTCAT
This sequence comes from uncultured bacterium, assembly GCA_964499665.1. Taxonomy (GTDB): domain Bacteria; phylum Methylomirabilota; class Methylomirabilia; order Methylomirabilales; family Methylomirabilaceae; genus Methylomirabilis. The sequence continues at coordinate 990 of CAZCMC010000069.1, forward strand.
TACAAGTTGCAGCGGGAGAGCGAGGAGGCATTCCATATCTCCACAGTCCAGGCTTCCCTGAACCACAGCAGCAATTTCTCGTCCCATTCCATCGACCTGGGCGGCGCCCTGGTCCGGAACGACGTGAACGCCGTTCTCGATGGAAAGGGCATCGAGTGCACGCTTGACGGCCTGTACATGGTTGCGGGTCGGCAGCACGTGGATAACCACACGAGGATCGACCATGTGAAGCCGCACTGTAGCAGCCGTGAACTCTATAAGGGCGTGCTCGGCGGGAGGTCAAAGGGGGTCTTCAACGGCAAGATCTACGTGCACAAGGACGCCCAGAAAACCGACGCCAAGCAGACCAACAAGAACCTGCTGCTCTCCGAGGACGCCGTGATCAACACGAAGCCGCAGTTGGAGATCTACGCCGACGATGTGAAGTGCACCCACGGAACGACGATCGGCCAGCTTGATCAGGAGGCGATCTTTTACTTGCGCTCGCGCGGCATCGATCTGGAGGCGGCCCGCGGTCTTCTGACCTATGCCTTTGCAAGCGAGATGATCGGCCGGATCAAGGTCGAGCCGGTCCGGGCGCAGCTCGAACATCTATTGCTGGCACGACTTCAAAAGGATTCCTAATGAAGGCAGTCAATCAAGTCGCCGCGGCCGACACTCTTAGTGGACCTCGCGTCGCGTTTAACGTAGAGAGGATTAGGGAAGACTTCCCCGTCCTGAAGCAACAGGTGCATGGCAAGCCACTCGTCTACCTCGACAGTGCGGCCACCAGCCAGAAGCCGAAGGTCGTGATCGATACCGTCACGCAGTATTACCTGGCGGAAAACTCGAATGTCCACCGCGGGATCCACTTTTTGAGCGAGCAGGCCACGCGGGCCTTTGAGGAGTCCCGCGCCAAGGTCGCGCGCTTTCTGAACGCCTCGACTGTCCAAGAAATCATCTTCGTTCGCGGGGCCACGGAAGGGATCAACCTCGTGGCCCAAAGCTTCGGCAGGATGCGCGTCAAGGCGGGGGATGAAATCATCATCTCCGCGATGGAGCACCACTCGAATATCGTCCCGTGGCAGATCCTCTGCCAGGAGACGGGCGCGGTGCTGCGGGTGGTCCCGATCAACGACCGTGGCGAGTTCCTGGTCGATGAGTACGCGAAGCTCCTGAGCCCGAAGACGCGGCTTGTCTCGGTGGTGCACGTGTCGAACGCGCTCGGCACGATCAACCCGGTCAAGCGGATCGTCGAGATGGCGCACAGCCGGGGTGTGCCGGTGCTGATCGATGGGGCACAGGCAGCGCCTCATTTGACAGTGGATGTACGGGAGCTCGACTGCGACTTCTATGTGTTCTCCAGCCATAAGCTGTTTGGCCCCACCGGCGTCGGCGTCGTGTACGGCAAGGCTCACCACCTCGAGGCCATGCCTCCGTACCAGGTCGGCGGCGACATGATCCTTTCGGTCACCTTCGAGAAGACGCTCTACAATGTGATCCCGTTCAAGTTCGAGGCCGGGACGCCGCATATCGCGGGCGTCATCGGGCTCGGCGCGGCGATCGACTACCTCGATGGAGTCGGTCTGGACAGGATAGCCGCCTACGAGAGCGGGTTGCTCGCGTATGCGACGGAGGCCGTGTCTGCCGTCCCGGGCGTGCGCCTTATCGGGACGGCGAAAGAGAAGGCAAGCATCGTGACCTTCGTGCTTGAGGGCGTGCATGCCCATGACATCGGGACGATCCTGGATCAGGAGGGGATTGCTATCCGGACGGGCCATCACTGCGCTCAGCCGGTGCTTCAGCGTTTCGGCGTGCCGGCCACCGCGAGGGCCTCGCTGGCCTTTTACAACACAAGAGGTGAGATCGACGCGCTCGTGCGAGGGATCCGCAAGGTCACTGAGCTGTTCGGCTGATGTCTGACCTTCGCGAGCTCTACCAGGAGGTCATCCTTGACCATAATAGAAGGCCGCGCAACTTCCAGAAGCTTGACGGCGCGAACCGGACGGCGGAAGGGTACAACCCCCTGTGCGGCGACCAGCTCACCGTCTACCTGCGCCTGGAGGATGGCGCGATCAAAGGTATCAGCTTTCAGGGATCCGGCTGCGCGATCTCCAAGGCCTCTGCCTCGATGATGACCGCAGCCCTGAAGGGGAGGACCGTGGCGGAAGGCGAGGCCCTGTTCGAGACATTCCATAAAATGGTCACGGCCGACCTCAGTGTCACATTCGATCCACTCGAGGTCGGAAAGCTCGCGGCCTTTTCAGGCGTGCGCGAATTCCCCGTTCGGGTCAAATGCGCCACCTTGCCATGGCACACCCTGCATGCCGCGCTTGAAGGCAAGGGGGAGACCGTATCGTCAGAATAGTGCGTGTGGGTGAAGGTTGAGAAGTGGCCGACCTTCGTCTGCCGGTTTCAGGAGGTTCCATGGACACCGTGCCAGTCAATACCAGTGATGTCGAGGGGGAGATCGTTGAGGCGTTGCAAACCTGTTATGATCCGGAGATCCCCGTCAATATCTATGAGCTGGGGCTGATCTACGAGGTCAAGGTGGAGCCCTCAGGCTCCGCATTGGTCCGGATGACGCTGACATCGCCGAATTGTCCCGCCGCCGCGGAGCTGCCCGCTGAGGTGGAGGCAAAGGTGCGGGGCGTGAGCGGGGTGACTGACGCTAAAGTGGATGTCGTCTGGGATCCTCCCTGGGACCAGTCGATGATGTCCGAAGCGGCCAAACTTCAGCTTGGGTTTCTGTGAGCGGGACGTCGGTTTTTTCGACCCCCTGGATAGGCCTCGATTCGACATGGTAGGAGCCTGTCGTCGGCAAGGAGGGATGTGATGGCATACATAGTGGCCGAACCGTGCATCGGCGTCAAAGACCATGCGTGCGTGGACGTCTGCCCGGTCGAGTGCTTCTACGAGGGGGAGGATATACTCCTCATTCATCCGGAGGAGTGCATCGACTGCGGCGCCTGCGAGCCGGAGTGCCCCGTGTCCGCGATCTTCGAGGCGAGCCAGGTTCCGGAACAGTGGAAAGAGTACATCGCGAAAAACGCCGATCCCTTCACGGCCGGGCATAACCTTCCAGTGTCAGTCCAGAAGGGTCAGTGGGAGGCCCAAATGGAGGTGGAGGGGAGCGTCGCCAATCTTTATCACAAGAAGTACCCCAAGAAGGAGTGAGCGTTCCTTTACGGCGGCTTAGCTGAGATCAGGGGCTTCGCCGGCGGTCAAGATCGCTGAAGCGTTCCAGAGGTCTTCGATGAAACGGGCGAGGGATGAGTGAAGGGGAGGAGGTCAAAAGATGGCAGGCTTTGTGAAGGTGGCAACGATGAGCGATCTGCCCCCGGGCCAATCGAAGAAGGTGGACATCGCGGGGAAGACGGTCGCCGTCTTTAATATCGGGGGGAGCTATCATGCAATGGATGACACGTGTACTCATAAAGGCGGTCCCCTTTCCGAGGGTCAAGTTGAGGGGAACGTGGTGACGTGTCCCTGGCATGGGGCCAAGTTCAACGTGACAACCGGGGAAGTGGTTGGCCCCCCGGCGCGGGCCGGGGTCTCCAGCTATCGTTGTCGCGTGAACGGCTCGGATGTAGAGGTGGAGGTCTAAGCAGAGCGCGAACAAGGCCGTCGGCATGATGCCGGGAGAGGCCGTGCGGGAGGTAGGGGAGCCAGCAGACGCTTACGTCCGGCCGAGTGCTTCCGCCTCGCCGTCAATCACCATAAAGGAGGATCACGATGGGAGACCTTGACCTCAAGGAGAGGGTTCAGCACCTGCTTGACACCTCGATCAACCCGGGTGTGGCAGGCCACGGCGGATTCGTCCGGCTTATGGACGTCCAGGACAACGTGGTCTACGTCCAGATGGGCGGCGGCTGCCAGGGGTGCGGCATGGCCGACGTCACGCTCAAGGCGGGGATCGAGACCCTGATCAAGGAGGAGATCCCCGAGGTGACCGAGGTCCTTGACACCACCGACCACGCAGCAGGGCGCAATCCGTACTACACGCCCAGCAAGGCGTAGCGCTCCATTTCGTATCTAGGGTGCCTTGTGTGGCCCCAGCCGCCTTACCCCTCGACCTGCCCTTCTCCCCTCCGTGGAGAGGGAACGGAGGAGATGTTTAATGGAGGGAATGGATCTCACGACGCAGGGAAGAAAACTTTACGATCTCCTCGGGCTTAGATGGCCACCTGTGGCGCTGGCGTTTCGGCCCACCGCGCCGCCCGGTGTTCGCCGCGTTGATACTCCCGGTCCGGCCGGCTGCGCGTACTGGAAGCTCGCCGCGGAGGGACAGATCTTCTACACGGAGGCGGCTGACCACTACAATTGTCCCGTGGGGGCCCACACCCATGGGGTGACGCTTCCGCCGGAGAGGGCGAAGGAACTCGAGTCAGTGATCGAAACGATGGTTGGGATCCAGTACATCCGGATGGAGGAGGTCGCGACGCTGCCGCGCAGGGACGAGCCGTTCGGGGTCGCGGTCTATGCGCCGCTCGCGGAGGCACCGTGCGATCCGGACGTCGTCCTGGTCCGGGGCAGCGCCAGGCAGGTGATGCTGGTTGCGGAAGCTGCCCGGGCTGCCGACATCGGCCACGATGGGGCGACGATGGGCCGGCCGGCCTGCGCCATGATCCCGGAAGCCATGCGGTCGGCGCGCGGAACCACGAGCCTCGGGTGCATCGGAAACCGGGTCTACACGGGGCTCGGGGACGACGAGCTCTACTTCGCCATCCCAGGCGCAAAGGTCGAGGAGGTCGTCCGGAAGCTGGAGACCATCATCGAGGCGAACCGGATACTGGAAGGGTACCATCGCGCCCGCGCGCACGGGTCCCACCTCGTCTTGTGACGGGGGTCGGGGAACAGATGCCACGGGTACTGCTGCTCCTCCCCACCACCACCTACCGCTCAGGCGCCTTCCTCGAGGCAGCCAAAGGGTTGGGCGTGGAGGTCGTGGTAGCCTCGGAACGGCCCAATGTCTTCCAGGAGGCGCAACCGGGCCGCTACCTCTCCCTGGATTTCTTCAATCCCGACAAGGCCGCGCGCCAGGCCATCGACTTTGCCGCGACGCGCCCGATCGACGCGATCGTGGGGATTGACGATGCGACTACGGTGCTAGCGGCCGCGCTCTCGGCGGCCCTTTCGCTCCCGCACAACTCGGTGGCTTCCACGACGGCATCGCGAGATAAGCACCAGATGCGGGATCTCCTCAGCCGGGACGGCGTCCCTGTGCCGTCCTACGTCCTGCGCTCCCTCGACGATGACCCCGTGCTAGAGGCCCGCCGGATGGTGTACCCGTGCGTGGTCAAACCGCTCATGCTCTCGGCGAGCCGCGGTGTCATCCGCGCGGATGATGAAGGCCAATTCGTCGGCGCGGTCCGGCGGCTGGAGGCGATCCTTCGCACCCCCGATGCTGCGGCCTTGGGCGACATCGCCCGACAGGTCCTTATAGAGGCGTTTGTTCCGGGGCGGGAGGTGGCCCTTGAGGGCCTGCTGGTGAGGGGCGAGCTCCACGTACTGGCCCTCTTTGACAAACCGGATCCCCTCGATGGCCCGTTTTTCGAGGAAACCATCTACGTCACGCCGTCGCGCCTCCCGGCCCCCGTGCAGACGGAGATCGCCTCCTGCACCGCGCGGGCGGCCCGAGCGCTGGGCCTTCGGGATGGGCCCGTGCACGCCGAGCTGCGCGTCAACCGCCAAGGCCCCTCGGTCATCGAGGTGGCTGCCCGGTCGATCGGGGGACTGTGCTCCCGCACGCTCCGGTTCGGCACCGGCCTCTCGCTGGAGGAGCTGATCCTTCGCCATGCCCTCGGCATGGGGATCCCGTCGCTGGAGCGCGAGCGCCAGGCGGCAGGTGTGATGATGATTCCGATCCCCCGGGCAGGGGTTCTGAAGGAGGTCCGGGGCCAGGCGGAGGCGAGGTCCGTTCCCGGGATCGAGGAGATCGCCATCACCGCCCATGCGGGGGAGGACCTCGTGCCCCTTCCGGAGGGGGCGCGCTATCTTGGGTTTATCTTTGCCCGCGCCGAGTCGCCCGAGCGCGTCGAGGCTGCGCTTCGAGAGGCGCATCGTCGGCTCGAGTTCATCGTCATGCCGCCGCGAGAAGCCAAGGGAGCCGACTAGGCCATCGCGAGAAGGCTTCTCGTGCCATGAGGGGACGCTGAGAAGAGGGATGCTCACCGAGTACGTCACCGAACAGCAACCCATCACTGACATCTTCAGCAGGCCGCTTCGCAACCTGCGAGTGTCGGTCACGGACCGGTGCAACCTGCGCTGTCAGTACTGCATGCCCGAGGAGGAATATGTCTGGCTTCCCCGTCAGGACCTCCTGACGTTTGAAGAGATCAGCCGGCTGGTGGACCTGTTTACGGAGCTTGGAGTAGACAAGGTTCGCATGACGGGCGGCGAACCGCTCTTACGGCGGGACCTCCCGGCCTTGGTGAAAATGCTCGCCAGGAATCCGCGAGTGAAGGACCTCGCCTTGACGACGAACGGGGTCTTACTGGCGGAAGAGGCGAAGCCGCTCTACGACGCCGGCTTGCACCGTGTGACCGTCAGCCTGGACACGCTCCGCCCTCAGCGCTTCAGAGCATTGACGAGAAGAGACTCCCTCGGCAAGGTGCTCAATGGGATCAAGGCCGCACGGGAGGCGGGGTTCAAGGGAGTGAAGATCGACGCGGTCATCATGCGCGGCGTGAACGAGGACGAGCTCGTCGATCTGCTTGAATACGGGAAGCGACTCGGCGCGGAGGTGCGCTTCGTCGAGTACATGGATGTGGGTGGGGCGACCAGGTGGTCGATGGACGAGGTCGCCTCAAGGGCGGAGATGCTCGATCTGCTGGGCCGGCAGTATGGGCGCATCGAGCCGGTTACTGAAGTCAGCTCGGCGCCCGCGGAGCGCTTTGTCCTCCCGGATGGGACGGTGTTCGGCATCATCGCCTCCACCACGGCGCCGTTCTGCAGCAGTTGCGACAGGAGCCGGCTCACTGCTGATGGGATGTGGTACTTGTGTCTCTACGCGCTGCATGGGATCGACCTGAGAACACCTTTGCGCTCTGGCGCCTCGAGAGAAGAGATCAAGTCCGTCATCGTCTCCCGGTGGACGAAGCGAAGGGATCGGGGCGCAGAAGAGCGGCTACAGCTTAGCTCGAGAGGTGTATTGGTCCCGATTGAGGGACTCAAAAAGGACCCCCACCTCGAAATGCACACGAGGGGAGGATAGTTGGCGGCGGTCTGTAACGTCGTCCTCCGACCGCCCCTCTCCCATGCTCCACTCGCATCCGCCTCGGGGGAACCACATTTTGTTCTGGCTCTTCAGGCTTTTGTGTGGGCGCCCTTCAGATTCCTCCCCTTTGTAAGGGG
>CAZCMC010000070.1:0-8217 GCA_964499665.1 uncultured bacterium
AGCCGAGGGGCGGATACCCAGGACTTCCAGATCAAGGCCTTTCTCGAGGCCAGCATGAACGAGGCGGAAGGCGGAGAGGGGCAGGGGGAGGAGCAAGGGGATGAGGAGGAACAGCCGTGACCATCTCGCGGCGAGAGCGAAGGTTCTTGGTGGTGGGTGGGGCCGCCCTGGTCGGGTTTCTCGTCATCAACTATCTTATCGCCCCGGCCGTCTCGAGCCAGATGCGGGTCCGGAGCGAGGTCCGGGAGAAGCTCCAGGCGCGGGAGCGATACCAACTGGTTGTGGAGGGCAAGCGGCGGTACGAGAAGAAATTCGCCGATGGCGAACAGCTCTTCATCCAGCTTCAGCAACAACTCCTGCCCGGTGAGAAGCTGACGCTGGCCGCCGCCGAGCTTCAGGCGATGCTGCACAAGGCGGCTGGGGAGACCGGGGTGACGATCGCCAGTGAGAGCATTCACTCGCCGAAGGAAGCGGAGGGATTCAGACGGGTCTCGGTGGAGCTGTCGTTGAACGCTGACCTGAAGAAGCTCCGTGACTTTCTCTACAAAATCGAGAGCTCGGGAAAGTTACTCACGGTCCCCAAGCTGGTAGTGAACGCCTCCTTCCCGAGGCCCGGCGCCGAGCTGCAGGTGACGGTAACGGTCAGTGGGTACACGCTGGCGGTGAAGGAGAAAAGCTAAGGTGGGCAGGCCTCTACGGCTCCTGAACCTCACTCTGGGTCTGGTCGCGGTGCTGATCGCGGGCGCCATGGCGAAGACATGGGTCGCTCCCGCCATGTCCATCTCGCGGCCCTCCGTTGAGAGGCCCTCGCAAGAGCTTGCCGCAGTGGCGTATAGCCGGCCCGCGCGCCCGCCGCTGGCGCGATACGATCTGTTGGTGGAAAGAAACCTCTTCAAACAGCCTCCTGCGGCGCCGCCGGGACGTCCCGGAGCGACCCCTCCTCCGCGACCCCTCCCCACATTATCAGGGACGATCCTCGTCGGCGATGAGTGGCGGGCGATCCTCAGCGACAAAGGCAAAGCGCAGATCTATGCCATCGGACAGGAGGTGGCGGGGGGCGTGATCACGGCGATCAAAGAGGATCGGGTCGTGTTGAAGCGAGGGGACGAAAGTGTCGAGGTCCCTCTCAAGGCGGCGATCGAGACCGGGCCCGGTCTTCCGGCAGCGGCATCCGTTCCAACCGCTCCAGGCGTGGCGACGCCCTCACTGCTCGGGCCAGCTCCTGGTGGGGCGTTTCCTGGTGCAGCTCCAGCAGGTCAAATAGATGCGGGTGGAAAACAGGGACGCAAGGCGGAAAACAAAGGGCAGAAGCAGCAGCAAAAATTGCAACGCCAGCAGTCTAGAGCCCGCCGATAAGCGCTCGGTGACAAGGAGGGTCGATTATTGAGGAACCCATGGTCGGTCGTCTTCGTTCTTGTGGTGACGCTTGGCCTTTCGTCCTGCACCCTGGCGGGGAAGCTGGGTCTGGAGAAGAGTAAATCCTCTCTTCCATCTCCCCCTGCCGAGAAAGCGCCCAGCCCTTCCGAGCCGCCTGTCCGGCTTGTTGAATCGGCCCGGCCGGCAGGTGCTGAGGCTCCTTCCCCGGAAAAGACCCTCCAAGCTGAGTCGCCCGCCTCCACCGCGGCCCCTCCCTCTCAGGAGGGTGAGCCTTTTTTGCCACCCTTCGAGGGGCCGCCGTCTACCCCGTCTAAGCCGCCGAAGGCGCCTGAGCGTCCCGCCGACGTCGTGAAGGGCAAACCGCAGTATGTCTCCTTAAACTTCGAGAACGCCGATCTGGAGCTGGTCCTTCGCTCCATCGCCGACATCACCGGGATCAACTTCATCATCGGCCCGGGCGTCAAGGCGGCTGTCACGATGCGGACCACCACCAAGGTGCCGTCGAGCGAGGTCTTCTCCATCATGGAATCAGTGTTAGAGGTCAACAACCTGGTGGCGGTAAAGGACGGCTTGTATTACAGGATCGTCCCGATCGCGGTCGCCCAGCAAGAACCTCAGGACGTACAGGTGGGAAAAGAGAGGGGCGAAGAGCGCGAGCGGTACGTGACGCAGATCGTCCGTCTCGATTATCTGTCGGCCGAGGAGATGGCTCGCATCCTCCAAACCTTTTTAGGCCGGGGCGCCAAGCTCGTCGTCCACAAGGAGACCAACAGCCTGATCATCGCCGGGTTCAGCTCAACGGTCAGAAGGTTGCTCGATACGGTCAAGGCGCTGGATGTCGAGACCAAGCGGGACAACATCCAACGGATCTTCGTCTATTTCGTGGAGAACGTCCAGGCGACGCAGCTCGCGAATATCCTGAATACCCTGTACGGCCGGCGTGATCTCACGCCAAGCGTGACCACTTTAACGGCCCCAGGCGCCAGGCCTGGGCAGCCCCCCGGCAGAACGGGGTTTACCGCTACGCGGACCGAGACAGGGCCTCCTCGGCTAACGCCTCCTCCCGCCCTCGGCCAGGCGGCCCAGCCCGGGGCGGCCCTTCCGCCTGGCGTCGAGCCGGCCCCAGGCGAGATCGTGGGCGAGGTGACGATCGTCCCGGACGAGGGGACCAACGCCCTGATCATCAAGACCTCGCCCCGCAACTACGAGTTCATCGAGGCGACCATCAAGAAGCTCGACATCGTCCCGAAACAGGTCGTGATCGAGCTCTTCCTGGCTCAGATCAGGCTGAGCGACACATTTCAGTTTAGCCTTGAAGAGATCATCAGGACCGGGCAATTCCTCGTTGCAGGGGCATACGGCGTCGCGCCCCTCGCCACCGCGATCGCTGGAGTTGTGGAGAGCGGCAAAGCTCCCGCTACCGGTCTTACCTTTGCCTTTGTGGACAAGGATAAGTTTCGCGTGGTGTTAAATAATATTGCTGCCGTGACGAAGGTGGAGGTCCTGGCAAACCCGCACCTGCTGACCGCCAACAACAAGGAGGCAAAGATCCAGATCGGTCAGGAAGTGCCGATCATCACGGGTTCGCAGACCACGGCCGCGCTGTCTGAGGGGGGGACGACGACCCCCTTCCAGACGATCCAGCAAAAAGATATCGGGATCATCATGGGGATCAAGCCCCATGTGAACGAGAAGCGATTGGTCACGCTGGATATCGAATCCGAAAATATCGCCGTAGATCAAGCGAACTTTGGTGGCACCGGCTCCGCATCATTCCTCAAAACGACGGCGAAGACGTCGGTCGTGGTAGAGGATGGTCAGACGCTGCTCATTGGAGGCATCATCCGAACGGATAAGTCGAAGGGGTACAGAGGAATTCCTTTCCTCAGTCAGATCCCTCTGCTTGGCTATCTCTTTCGAGCCACCTCTGATGTGCTGGAACGGAATGAGCTGGTTATCTTGGTGACGCCCCATGTCATCGCGTCACCTGAGGAGGGCCGGGCGATCACCCAACAGTTTAGGGGACGGGTGGAATCGCTTGAGCCCCTGCTGCTGAAATCCAAGCCCCAGCCCCCGCCGCGCCAGCCGTAACGGGAGGCGCATCGGGCGAAGTCCCAACATCTCCTATTTTCACAAAGGAGGCGATCATGACTCGAATAGCCAGCGTTCCGTTGCTGGCAGTAATCTTGTCCTTGGCAGTACCGGCCATGGCGCAGCAGCCGCCGGCAGCGGCGACCGCGACGCGGCAGGCGTTCCAATCGCTTGAGCTGGGCATGACCCGCGAACAGGTCTCGAAGCTCGTCTCCTCGCCAGGCCCGATGGACCTCAAGCAGGAGAGCTGGGGGCGATGGATACCGGGGGCAAAGCCGAGAGAGATGGAGGTGTTACGGGTCCATTTCTTCGACAACCGGGCCTACTGGATCGAGTACGACGCCTTCGGGGAGTCCTGGCTGCGGGAGGAAAAGGGCGGCTGTATCGACTGGGTCAAGATGCCGATGAAGAGGATCAGGGACAGCTTCCTGGGGAAGTGACCCTTGGCCACACGTGACCCCCGGGCAGGTCATTGCGATGAGCGCCGCCCCAGGTGTCATTGCGAGCCGTGGGCGAAGCAATCTCGCAGGTCTCGGGGTGATCGGACAGGAACGCTGCTAGGAGAGGTAGCCCAGCTCACGGAGGCGGCGAAGGACCCTGGCCGCGCTCTCCTCGGGAGTCTCCTGGTCGGTCTGCAGGACGATCTCCGGTTCCAGCGGCTCCTCGTAGGGGTCCGAGATCCCGGTGAAGTAGGGGATGGTCCCCTCAATCGCCTTCTTGTACAGTCCCTTGGCATCCCTGGCGATGCAGGTCTCCAGGGGACATTGCACATAGACCTCCACGAAGTTCCCGATCTCCTTCCGGGCCGCTTCCCGCGCCTCCCGATAGGGGGAGATCGCCGCGACCAGGGTTACCACCTGGTTCCGCGTCAGCAACTTGCTGACGAAGGCGATCCGCTGGATGTTGATGTCCCGGTCCGCCTTGGTGAACCCGAGGCCCTGACTCAGGTTCTGCCGGATCACATCTCCGTCCAGCACCTCGACCGGGAAGCCTCGCTCCCGGAGCACGGTCTCGACCAGCCGCGAGATGGTGGTCTTGCCAGAACCCGAGAGCCCTGTAAACCAGATGGTGAAGCCTCCCCTCATAGCGCCTCCTTCTCTACAGAATCGATCTCCCCTGCATGTCTTGAGGGATGGGAAACCCGAACAGGGTGAGGATCGTTGGGGCGATATCCATGATGCGAGCCCCCTCCACTGGTCTTCCCTGGGTCCAGCGCGGATCGTGCACGATGAAGATCCCGTGCTGCGCGTGATTCGCATCGTCCGGCCCGGTGTCGTTTTCAAAGGTCCAGATTGAACCGTACCCGACGCTTCCGACCGAACGCCAGGAGAGGTCGCCGAAATACACGATAAGGTCGGGCGGGATGCCCCGACACGCAGCGTAGATCCGCTCAGGCTTGAACGCCTTGACCCCGATGGGCCTGCCTGTGTCGTCCGTGATCGTTTCCAGGCGCTCGATCAGCTCATTCCTGACCGTCTCGACCTGGGATGGGTCGATCGTTCCGTTCGGCTCGCGCCCCTTGACGTTCAAAAAGAGCCTACCGTAGTAGCCGCCTTCGCCCCACGCCCTGGTCCGCTCCCACTCCACCCGGACCTTTCCGAACGGGGTGACTGTGCTGGGTACTTCCTTTAACGTCAGATATCCCTCTGCCATCAGCCACTCGTTGATGCAGATCCCGCCCTCCAGCCGCTTGGCCCCGTGGTCCGAGACAATCAGCACCGCGGTCTGATCGTCGGTCAAGGCCAGGAGATCGCCGATCAGGCCGTCCAGATAGACGTAGTAGTCTCTGATCGCGTGTTCAAACGGCGAGCCTGGCTGGTGCTTCCGATGTCGCTCGTCACAATACTTCCAGAAGCCGTGGTGGATTCGATCTACCCCGATCTCCACGAGCATGAAAAAGTCCCAGGGCTTGTGTTGCATCAGGTGCCGGGCGACCGTGAACCTCTTTTCGGTCATCAAATAGATCTGCTTCAGGATCCGCTCCTTGTCGTCGGACCTGAACCCCTCCGCATCGAAGAGGTACTCCCCGACCAATTCCTCGACCTCGGCCTTCAGCGATGGCGGATAGGTGTACTGGGAGGTGGCGTCGGGGGTCATAAAGCAGGAGATCAGGTGTCCGTTGACCGGCTTCGGCGGGTAGCTGGGCGGGACGCCGATCAGGGTCACCGTCTTGCCGGCGCGGGAGAGGATGTCCCAGACGGTGTCCTCCCTCACCGCCAGCGAGGTGGCGAGCGCCATGCCGTCATAGGAGTAATCTCTTCGATTCCTGAAGCCGTAGAGCCCGAGCTGCCCGGGATCTTTGCTGGTCATCATCGACATCCAGGCGGGGACCGTGATCGGCGGCGTGGTGCTCTCGAGCTGGCCATGGAGGCCCGTGGCCATCAGCCTGCTGATGTTGGGGAGGAGGGGGGCCCACCGCTCGAAGACCAGCTCCGGGGCCGCGCAGTCCAACCCGATGACCAGGACTTTCCTCTCGGCTATTGAACCCATGATCGCGTGTTCCTCATCTCACGGTCTGGCAGGCAGCGCCTTGGGGGATCTCGGCCAAAAAGTGCCAAGACAGACTACGGAAAACCGACTGCGATGTCAACAAGAAAGCGCTCCCCTAAAACAGAGATAGGAATGAAGGAAAAACCTTCTGGGCCGCTTTGAGAGCGGATAGAAAGGGGGTGAGCACCAACAACCCCTTTCACCCACAAGGTGAGGCCCATGATACGACAAACCGTGTTGCCCTTCAAGCTCGAACGGACGGACGAGACACTGACCGCCCAGGCGGCCTGGCGCTGCTGGCGGAGTACACCCACGCGCTGGGCCTGCGAGCGCTCGTGGCCCGGTACCTGCCGCGCCCCGGGAGGAACCGGGGCTACGCCCCCTCGGTCCCTTCGACTTGGCTCAGGACAGGCTTCGTCGAGACGGTCGTCCTGCTGCTCCAGGCCGGCGGGCGCACCCTCGAAGACCTCCGGGAGTTGGAGCGAGAGGCCACGCGAGCAGGTGGGCCCCCGCGGAGATTCTTGCCCCTCGCTCGCCATGCTGGTCACAGGTTCGTAAAACCGCCGTGATCGGCTCACACCGGCATCTCAGCAATGTCTGTCTCTGTTTTTGGGAGGGCTTATTCTTATTGACAGGGTGATACTGGTGATACTATCATATATGTCCCTGTTTCCAGCCCCTCTAATGGCATAGTTATTGCGTCAAGGAGCGAGTAGGGCTGCGGTAGAGAGTACCAGAGTGCTGGACCACATTCGAGCAGGAGGGGAGAGATGAAAAGGTATTCGGTATGGGTCCTGACGTTAGCACTGGTAGGAGCATGGCCGGTCACAACCGCGCTCGCAGGCTCTCAAAGAGCTGACTTTGCGCTGTTGAACGGGGTACCTAGCGGTGACACGAGCGTCCAGTGTGGCGCCATAAAGCTCGGCGCGAGTAGCCCACCCACCGCGTTCACCATGTTTATCACGATGGGCAACCGTGGGGATCTGGGTGGTTTGGGTGGCTTCGTCCGTGTCACATACCGCGACCTGGACTTCGTGGACTACCCAATCGCGCCAAACGGGATAGTTTCACTCGTACTGTCCGGAGGAGGAACAGCAGGCGTCGATGACATCATCAAAGTGACCGGGGTGCCCGGGGTTGGCCTTGGCCCAGTTCCTCTTGGCCCAGTTCTTATTGGCCAAGTGAGCATACTCCTACAAGCTGACGCGAAGCCACCACTCATTTCCGGTCCTGGCCCCGGAAAGGCTTTCTGCACCACGAGCCCGTTCTCGCCAGCGCCCTTTTAGGGCTAGGCTGGCTCGGCGGGTGGGGGCCTATCCCCGCCCGCCGATATCAGCGCCGAGCGACTGTGCTCCGCATTTCAGATCGTTCGTAGCTCCCACTACGGCACACATATCCTGCCCCTCCGACGGGTGGCCCAGGCTCGGGTCGTCAACGATTTCGCCCGGGACGACCTCCATCCGTATATCTTCCCTATCACGCCGTCCACCTCGCCAAGTGCCGACAACCCCGCGCGCTTCCTCTTCCTCGACTCTCGCTACTCCAACTATGACGCGCATGAGTTTCGAGGGTTCCTGAACGTGCGGTTTTAGCCGAGCTGCCGCCATGCCGACCACACCCAGGTTGAGGTCGAGCTTCCGGCGGCGCATCGAGCGCGGCGGTCTTCCCCCAGGTGTAGGAGAGGGCAATGCTGTGCACCACCTGCAGCGACTCATGGAAGTGCAGGACGTTGCAGTGGAAGTAGCGCTCCCGGTGCAGCGTCAGCACCCGCTGGACGACGGCGAACGGCACGCGCTTGGGCGACGGCTGCCGGCGTCGCCGATCAAACAGGCCGTCGTAGCCCCACTGCTTATAGCGCCGTTTCCACCGCCGCATCTGCCGGTTCGAGATCCCAAGGATCTCGGCCGCTTGATACCACTTCAAGCGTCCATCGATGGCGCGCAAGATCACCTCCTGGACCTTCATCGCCTGCTCCACGGCCGAGGCGCCTGACGGTACCGCATGTAGATCGCGCGCAGATACTCCCATTTGGCAGACTGGCTCATGATGTAACCCTCCTTTGACGTGACGGCACGGGTTACATCTTACATGGCGCGACGATAGCTCGTGAGGTAACATCTTAGACGGCGCGATCCCCAGAACAGAGATAGGAATCGTCATTGCGAGGAGCGGGACCCCTCGCCTGTCATTGCGAGGAGCGATGCGACGAAGCAATCCCTGGACTGAGGTGCTCGAAGGCTCGGGGCTCGGGGCAGGCTC
>CAZCMC010000071.1:0-8216 GCA_964499665.1 uncultured bacterium
GATGAACGCAGCGATGAGTATGCGTGAGATCGAAGCGGCTGTCAGGGATGAGGTCGGTCGTCTCAAAGGTTCGCGGTTCTGAGATCAGTTCACAGTCCATGGTTGACAGTTCACAGAAAAGACCGTCAATGCCGTCGGCCAACCGTCAACAGCCAACCGTCAACAGCCAGGCGTCAACCCCCAGCGGATTTCGTGGCCTGATCGGCCAGGAGCGGGCTGTCCGGGTGCTTCAACGGGGCCTCAAGACCCGGCGAACTGCCCACGCCTATCTCTTTGCCGGCCCTGAAGGCGTCGGCAAGCGGACCGCCGCACTCGCCCTGGCGCAGGCGCTCAACTGTCAGCGGGGCGACGCTGTCGATGATGGATGCGGCGCCTGCCAATCTTGCCGCAAGATCGCCAGAGGACTTCATCCCGACGTGCAGGTGGTCGAGCCGGACGGCGCCACCCTGAAGATCGATCAGGTCCGGACCCTCGGGGCCGATGCCGCCCTGCGCCCGTATGAGGGAAAGCGAAAGGTCTTCATCCTGCAGGGCGCGGAGAAGATGACGGAGCAGGCCGCCAACGCTTTGCTCAAAACCTTGGAAGAACCGCCCGGCTGGACTGTTTTGGTTCTCCTGACCACCACCCCGTCCGCCCTTCCGCTCACGATCGTCTCGAGATGCCAGACGGTCATCTTCTCCGCCATCGCGCCCGACGCATTGCAGGCCTATCTGGTGGCAAAGGGCATTGACCACACGCAAGCCCGGCTGATCGTCTCCTGCAGCGGCGGAAGCATCGGTCGGGCCTTAAGCCAGGAGGTCGCGTCCCTGGGCTCGTCGAGGGATCTTTTCCTCGAAGAACTCGGGCGGGGGCTTCGCGACGGACCCGCTGCCCTCATCGACCTTGCCGAAAAGCTGGCAAAGGATCGAGAAGGGCTACGTCAAAACTTGGAGTTCCTTTCAGCCTGGCTCCGGGATCTGATGGTCGCGAAGGTGTCCCGGCGCCAGGAGTGGCTCATCAACCAAGATCGGGGCGAGGAGGTCGCCCGACAGGCGGAGGGATTGCCCTTGAACGCCATCCTGGACTCACTTCGCGTCGTGAACGGCACCATGGATGGCTTGACCCGCAACGCGAACCCGCGTCTGTCGCTGGAAGATCTGCTGCTCCAGCTTCGCGCGAGCGTCTCTACTGGCCTTTTGCAGGTGACAGCATGAAAACGGTGCGAATCAGTTTGGGGGAGACCGAACACCAGGAGCAACACTACAATCCCCGGGGGATGGATCTGCAGCCGGGCGAACAAGTGGTCGTCGAGACCGCGTGGGGACAGGGCTTGGCGCGGGTGCTTGCCACGTTCCCGGCCTACCCAGCGAGAACGAAGGGGTCGCTCAAGAACGTCCTGCGGAGGGCGACCCCAGAGGACCTCGCCAACGGCGGGCAGATCAGGATGCTGGAATTGGAGGCAAAGGCATTCTGCTCCCGCAAGATCAAAGAGTGGGAGATACCGATGAAGCTGGTTGATGTGAAGGCCAGCTTCGATCGGAGCAAGATCACGTTCTCCTTCCATGCTGAGTCGCGGGTCGATTTCCGGAACCTGGTGAAGGACCTGGCCCAGCAGTTCCACACCAGAATCGAGATGCGGCAGATCGGGGCCAGGGACGTCGCCAGCAAGCTGGGCAGCGTGGGCCCATGCGGCCGCCAGCTCTGCTGCAAGACCTTCTTGAAGGAGTACGAGCCGATCTCGGTCCGAATGGCCAAGGACCAGAACCTCTCCCTCGGTCCGAGCAGGTTGGCCGGGATGTGCGGCCGGCTGAAATGTTGCCTCCGCTATGAACACTCGATGTACGAAGAGTTGAAACGGAACCTGCCAAAGGTTGGGTCCATCGTCGAAGCGCGTGAGGGATTGGGGATCGTAAAGGCCCACGACATCCTGGCCGAATCGATCGTAATCCAACTGGAAGAAGGGCGCCAGATCAAGGTGAAGGCGGCCGATCTGATCCACATCGGCCCTCCCCTTGACGATGACTCGCCCCGCAAGGGTTGCGGCGGCGGAGGAGCCTGCAGCAGTGGCGGATGCGGGACCGCCGAAGCCCAAGACCACGACGACGAATGAGCGACGAGACCTACTACCTTACCACGCCCATCTACTACGTCAACGCCACCCCGCATCTCGGACACGCCTACACCACCATTCTGGCCGACACCATGGCCCGGTTCCAACGGCTTCGGCTGGGTCCGGAACGGGTCTATTTCCTGACCGGCACAGACGAGCATGGCGATAAAGTCGCCCAGGCCGCCGCCAAGGCCGGCGAAAGCCCGCAGGCGTATGCCGACCGGATCAGCGGCATCTTCCAGGAGACCTGGAAGCGGCTGGGGCTGACGCCCAATCAGTTCATCCGCACCACCAGTGAACATCACAAGCGGATCGTCCAACGTTTCTTGCAGCAAATCTACGACTCCGGCGATATCTACTTCGGGGAATACGGCGGCCACTACTGCTTTGGTTGCGAGCGGTTCTACACCGAGAAGGAGCTGCAGGACGGAAAGTGCCCCGACCACCAGACGGCCCCGACCTTTATCAAGGAGGAGAATTATTTCTTCCGGATGGGGAAGTACCAGAGCTGGCTCATCGACCACATCAACGGCCACCCCGATTTCATCAGGCCCGAGCGCTACAAGAACGAGGTCCTGTCCTTCCTGAAGGATCCGCTGGAGGACCTTTGCATCTCCCGGCCTCGGGCGCGCCTGACGTGGGGCATCCCAATCCCCTTCGACGAACAGTTTGTCACCTATGTGTGGTTCGATGCCCTCATCAACTATATCTCCGCCTTGGGCTGGCCTGAGAGGGGGGAGTTCACGCGGTTCTGGCCAGCCGCCCAGCATCTGATCGCCAAGGACATTCTCAAACCTCACGCCATCTATTGGCCGATCATGCTCAAGGCGGCCGGCATCGAGCCCTACAGGCACCTGAACGTCCACGGCTATTGGAAGATCGAAGAGGCCAAGATGTCCAAAAGCCTGGGCAAGGTCGTGCGCCCACTTGACCTGGCAGACGCGTACGGCCGGGACGCCTTCCGCTACTTCCTGCTGCGAGAGATGACGTTCGGTCTTGATGCCAGCTTCAGCGAGGAGGCGCTTGTGGCGCGGCTGAACGCAGACCTGGCGAACGACCTTGGGAACCTCTACAGCCGCGTTCTCAAGCTGATCGAGCGGTACTATAACGGAGCGCTGTCCGATCGACCTGATGGAGGGGGGGTTTCTGACGCGACCGGCGCCGCCGTTACGGAGATCGGGGCCGCGATGGAGCGGTTTGCGTTCAGCGAGGCGTTGGGGGCAATCTGGAGTCTGGTCTCGGCCACGAACAAATACCTGGTGACCAATGAGCCGTGGAAGCAGGACCCGGGGGATGCTCGAACGAAGACGGTCCTTTTCACAGCAGCCGAGACACTCCGAAAGATGGCGGTTCTGCTGATGCCGTTCCTGCCTGATACGGCGGAGCGCATGCTGCAAGGTCTCGGCATTGACGCGATGCCCACATCGATCGGCCTCGAAGAAGCACTCGCGTCGGAGGTGGTCGGCAGTCCGCGCGAAAGGCGGGTACGAGAGGTGCGAGCCCTGTTCCCCCGCATCGAAACGACCTCCCCAAAACCGTCCAGAGGGACGAAGGAGGTGCCTGCCCTCCCCGGGGCTCCCCCGGACCAGATCACGATCGAGGAGTTTCGGCGACTTGACCTCCGCGTCGCCGAAGTCGTCGAGGCCGAGGCGGTCCCGGGCTCGAAGAAGTTGGTGCGACTTCGAGTCAGACTGACAGGCGAGGAACGAACGATAGTGGCCGGCCTTCGAGAGCAGTACCCTCCCGAGACCTGGCCCGGGAAACAGGTCATCCTGGTGGCCAACCTGAAGCCCACCACCTTGATGGGGATCCAATCCCAGGGGATGGTGCTTGCTGCCGAGGATGAGGAGGGAAAGATCGTGTTGCTCACTCCTGAAGAGCCTATCCCCCCAGGCTCCAAAGTCCGTTAGTGCTGATTGATACGCATTCCCACATTCAAATGACCGAGTTTGATGCCGACCGGGAAGAGACTTTGGCGCGAGCCAAGTCTGCGGGGATCGAGCTGATGGTGACGGTTGGGTACCATCTCGAGGCCAGCCAACGGGCGGTGGAGGCGGCGCAGCGCTATTCGCAGGTCTACGCCAGTGTCGGGATTCATCCGCATGACGCCAGGCACTACGATGAGAAGACGGAACAGGCCCTTAGAGAGCTGGCGGGGAGCCCAAAGGTCGTCGCCATCGGAGAGGCCGGCCTCGACTTCTACCGCGACCGTTCACCACGTCCCGCTCAGATCGATGCCTTTCGCCGCCAGATTCATCTCGCCAAAGAGCGGGGGTTGCCGCTGATTGTCCATGACCGCGAGGCCCACCAGGAGACGATGCAGATCCTGAAGGAAGAGCAGGCCGAGGTCGTCGTCCTGCACTGCTTCTCCGGTGACCTGGCCATGGCCGAGGAGGCGTGGGCTCGAGGCTACTACACGTCGATCGCCGGGCCGGTGACCTATCCCAAAAACGAGGCCCTTCGGGAGGTTGTGCGGAGGGCGAGACCGGATCGCCTCGTCCTGGAGACCGACTGTCCGTACCTGCCGCCCCAGGCGTTCCGGGGCCAGCGAAACGAGCCGGCCCATCTCCTTAGCACCGCCCACGAGGTCGCGGGACTGTTGCGAATGTCCCTGGACGCGCTGGGTCTCCTCACCACCGAGAACGCCCGCCGCCTGTTCGGGCTGCCCGCTCTGGAGTAGCCATCCTGCGTTGTCTTGGCAGGACTATGGGCAGAGTCTATAGCGCGTTTTCCTCTTAACGAACCCAAGAGCAGATTTAGATAATCTCACGCTTCAATCTACCTGTCATTGCGAGTATCCGAAGGGTGCGTGGCAATCTCAACGCACAATGCGAGGTCGCTTCACTCGCAATGACAGTCGCGATCTCTGCTCATAGGACGAGAATTTTGCTTGACAATACACCCACAAACCGTACAATAACGCCTCGGATCACCACGGCCCACCGAAGCAGTTAGCCCGCCAGGCTCGTCCTTCGGTACTGCCGGACAACCCCAAATCGATTTTGTAACGCCAAGAAAGGGGTCCGTTTGCGCCTAGAAGGCGCCGGCAATAGTTGTGCGCTGGCGGCGGCTTGCGTTGTTCGGGAGATGGCAGAAAATCAACGATTCTATCTTGAAAGGAGGGAGAAGCTGACATGGCGGAGGAGGCGAAAACAGCAAAGCTCGCCAGCCGCAACAAGGCACTGACGGCCAAGAAGGCCGGTCATTGCACCTGCGGCGGCGACATGGTCTGGAGCATGGTCTTCAACCCACGAGGCCGCATGATGCGAGTCTGCGAGAAGTGCGGCACGGCCCTAGCGAAGATCGGCTAAGTGGCGCGGGAGATTCGCGGCTCACGAAGAGAGGGCTCTCGGCAACATGCCGGGAGCCCTTGTGCTTTGACGCACGCTTCTGCATTACTATGCAGCTACAATCGGTACCCCTGCTGACAGCGTTCTGTGCGTGGGGCACCGCTCAATGACGCTTTCCAATCGGCTGCGCTGTCCGCTGGTCAGTTCACCGATCAAGGTGACAGCCTGCACGATTCGATGCCCTTCGCTGCCGGGGAGTCCCGAGGGTCCGGGCTCGTAGCGGACCTGTACCTTCACCTCCTGTAGAGGCCATCCTTTCCGCTGCGCATACATGCGCAGTGTGATGGCAGTTCAGGCGCCCAAGGCCGCCGTGAGCAGGCCGAACGGACTGGGCCCGGCATCCTGTCCTCCATTCTCCGGCGGCTCGTCGGCCACCAAGCGGTGAGGGCCGATGACGATCTCTTGTTGCAGGCCACCGATCGACTGTACAACGGTCTCGATTTTCATCGCTC
Organism: uncultured bacterium; assembly: GCA_964499665.1. GTDB lineage: Bacteria > Methylomirabilota > Methylomirabilia > Methylomirabilales > Methylomirabilaceae > Methylomirabilis. Next base: position 5,892 of record CAZCMC010000071.1, read on the forward strand.
CCTCCGTTCAGAATTGGCCCGCGGCCAACCTCTGTACCTCTGAAGCGGCGGCCACTGCGGCACAGGCTTTTCAGGGTTCGTGGTTCATCTAGGCGGGATCAGAAGCCAGGATACCTACTTTTCGCATCCGGCGCCATCTCTTTCCGGATTCTCGAGCGGTATCGTCCGATGCGGCCGGCGCCCGGTGAAGCCCATCGTCACTCATCAGGCCGCCGAAGGTTCGGAGAAAATGCTTGGAAGTGACCGATCCGAACAGTATGATACGTTCGGACGATGAGAGGCACGCCTGATGAGCCCGCAGAGTGCCCATCGGGGCCAATCTTGATTCGGTCTTGAGGAGAGTGTGCCTGGTGCGCAGGGCTTGAGATCGAGGGGCAGGAGAAAATTGATCGGGTCTGCCACGAAAGAGATCGTGCGAATTCTAGGGTGCAACCCCGGATTAACCACCGGGCCGGGCACCAATACCTATCTGCTTGCCGGCGATGCCCCGGTTTTGATCGATACCGGGGCGGGCGTGCCGGCGTATGAGACGGCTTTCCGGTCGGCCCTTGCGAAGTGCGAATTGAATCACCTAGAAGCTGTGCTGGTCACCCATGGCCATCAGGACCATGTGGGCGGCGTAGAGCAGATGCGGCGCATCTTTCCCGAGGCCAGGGTCAGGAAGATGCCTCGGCCCGTTGCGGAGCCGTTGGGAGCATTCGAGCCGCTCCAGGATGGGGAGAAGGTGATGGCGAATGGCTTTGCCATTCAGGCCATCTTCACGCCAGGTCACGCCGTCGATCACCTGTGCTATTACCTCGAAGACGACCGAATCCTTTTCTCGGGGGATCTCATCCTTGGAACCGGCACCGCTGTCATTCCTCTGGACGGTGGTGACATGGCGGCGTATCTGGCGTCGTTGCGCCGATTGCTCGATTTGGACATCCGGGAGATCTATCCCGGTCACGGCCCCGTCATCGACCGCCCGCGAGAGTATATCCTTGCCTATATTCGTCACCGTGAGATTAGAGAGGAGCAGATCCTGGCCCTCTTGAGAGAGGGAGTACGCGACGTTCCAACGATGGTGAAGCGAATTTATGCTGATGTCCCCCAGGCTGTCCATGGCCTCGCCCAGCAATCGGTTCTCTCGCATCTGATCAAGTTGGAACGGGAGGGGATCGTGGCGCGGGAGGAGGAGGCCGGCATGAGCCTCTTCAAGTTCCGATGAGCCGAATGGCTGCTCCCACCGCTCTTCTCGATCGCCTCTCCAGCAAGGTCTTGATCCTGGATGGGGGGATAGGGACATCGCTTCAAGCCAGAGGGCTTCCGCGAGGCCACCCACCAGATCTCTGGTCGGTCGAGCGGCCTGAGGAGGTTCGGCGGGTCCACGAGGCGTTCGTCGAGGCGGGCGCTAACATCATCTTTACGAACACCTTTGGCGCGAGCCGGCTTCGCCTTGACCGATATGGGTGGAGCGATCGCGTGCTCGAGCTCAACCGGGCAGCGGTCGGCCTGGCGCGGGCAGCCTCGCAGGGGAGGGCTCTTGTGGCCGGGAATATAGGGCCGTGTGGGCCGGTTGCCGCAACATTCCGCAGCCTCTCACGGCCAGAGGCCGTCTCGCTATTTGCGGAGCAGATCGGGGCCCTGGCCTCCGCGGAAGTCGATCTGCTGGCCATCGAGACGATCTCGGACGTGGAGGAGATGGAGGTGGCTGTCTCCGCAGCGCGATCGGTGTCTCCCGATCTGCCGCTACTCGCCTCCCTGACCTTCGCCAGGGAGGGGAAGCTCCGCAGCGGGGAAGGGCCGGAGGCCGCCGCCCGCGCCCTCGAAGCAATGGGTGTGGAGATCGTCGGCGCCAACTGCTCCTTCGGCTTTCAGTTGCTGTTGCCGATCTGCGAGGAGATGGCTGGGGCGACCACCCTGCCGCTGGCGATGAAGCCGAACGCGGGAGTTCCTCCTGGGCCTCCGCCTTCAGCCGATGAGGCAGCGGAATATGCGCGGGGATTCGTCGAAGCAGGAGCGTCCTTGGTGGGCGGGTGTTGCGGAGTCGATCCAGCGATGCTGCGGGCCATCGCCCAGGCAGTCAAAGGAATGGCCCCAGTCCGCCGCTCGCAAGTTGCCTCGTCCTCAACAAATGGTTGATCACGCTATCGAGTTCCTCGGAGGATGACATGGAAATGTTGCTTGCGAATCACGGGAGCTATCCCCGCATAGGTGACAGTCCGGGCCAGCAGCGGCTGCGCCGCGGCTACGGCCAGCACGAGCGCGGGGAGATCACCTTGAAGGAGTTCGACGCGATCCAGACATCGGTGATTCAGGAGATCGTCCAGGAGCAGGCCGAGGCCG
>CAZCMC010000072.1:0-8192 GCA_964499665.1 uncultured bacterium
AGGCCGCTGTGGCCAGGGAGCGGAGCACCGTCCGTCAGCGACCCGAATCAGACCCCGCCCGTCAACTCCTGGGCCTCATCAAGTCCTTCTTCAGCATCTCGGGTGCGGAGGAGGATCTCTTCCAGTAGTGCACACGTGTCTTCCTAACCTGTCATTGCGAGGGAGCGAAGCGATCGAAGCAATCTCGCCGTCATTGCGAGCACATTCGCTTCGCTCAGTGTAAACTCCGCGAAGCAATCTCGCTCTAGACAATCCTATCGCTTTTCGCTAAGCTTGGCTTCCTGCCACTGCTGTTTTGTCAACGATGGGGGGTTAGCTCAGTTGGGAGAGCGCGGCGTTCGCAACGCCGAGGTCGGGGGTTCGAATCCCCTACCCTCCACCATCGCCTGCTAAGCTCAAACCAACCTATCGTCCTGTCCTTCTGAGACCTCTCCCAACTTATCTGATCACCCGCGTTCCGGCGCCGTCATACTCTCACGCGGTCCTGGGGTCGCACCTGCCCCGTTCCCTGTCCGCGCGTAATGGTCGGGAGCGCAATTGCGCTATTCCTGCTGCACACTGTGACATTGCTCTACCGAGGCGATGCCGACCGCGAGCTTGGTGGCCGAGCGAAGCGCGATGCCTCACCGCAAGAAGAGATCCCGGATCGAGATCAGCTCCGGAGTGTTTCGGGAGAAGGGTTCTAGGGCATGCAGGACGACCACCCCGAAGGGGCGGTCCATGCTAGGTTTAGAGGCGAAAGAGGGAAGCAGGATGGCGAAGGTAAAGCACATGGCTGAGCAGATCATCGGATCACCGCTCTATTGCAGCGAGCGGGATGGACCGTCAATCACAAGCGAGTGGACCGGATCTAGCGTCGAGAGGAGCTGAAGGTGCCGCAAAAGCGGCTGAGGCGAGGTCGGCTATGGCTGAACGATGGATCGTGTGTACGGCACTTGCTGAGCCGGGCGCTCAGCCTGGTTATGGAATCACGTTGCTGGCGATCGGCGGCGGCGATCCCCCCCCGTTAGACGTCCCGATTGCTGCAGTCAGGCCCGCAACACCCACGACCCCGGCGACCCCAAGGCCGACCGTCAACGCTGAGAGGGGCGCTGCCACGAGCAACGGAACCACCCCCGGAATCCATGCCGGCAGGGCGGGAACACAGGGGAGTACCTTGTCGCGGAGGGTCTTGAAATCGGGATCGGCTTCCTTCCCTTTTTCCTTTACCGGGAATTCAGCGGTCTGACCAGGCTCGACAATCTGGGTGCTCCCACCATTCGACGTCCGGGCCAGCATTCTACCTTGCAGCAGTTCGATCCGAGAGTTCCCTTCCAGCTCGACGGTGATCCACCCCACTCGGTCGGAGGAAGTAGGAGGAGGTACCGCCCCGACCCTGTGAATGGCAGACCGCTCTGCCGCGCTACCCGCTGTGATATGAAACTGGACAGATGGGGTCGCAAGGACGGTCTCAGGGGAGACAGGGAACCTGAAGAGGACCCGACCGACGGCGACCTTTACCGCCTTGGCGGCCCTGGAACCGTTGAATCCGTAGATCCCGACCACACCACATTCATGCAGCTCCACCTGCTGGTTCGTGTTGTGGAGTGAAACCCACGCAAGGCCGTTCCCGGTCCGAATCATTGTTGATGCAAAGACCGGGGTAGAGACGGGCGTCAGTTTGGCCCATTGCTTGCCGTCATCCGAGATTTCCGCCTCTCCTGACCCAGACCCCAACCCAAGCGGCAGTTGGAATGACTGGGCGTGCGGCAGCCCACTGAGGACCGTTGACCAAGCCGAGAACGCAATCAGCGTGACGAAGGCAGAAAGGCTCCAGAAGCGGCGGCGGATAAGAGACATTACACTTCCTCCTCCAGCCCAAAAGGGCTCTAGACGGACGTCATGGGAATAGCCAGATAACATCAGCAACGCCCCTAAAAGTCAAGCACTTTCTTCGCGACCCCGCAAGATTGGGCCGCTTGACAGCTGTGCCGCGGGCACGAGGTCGATGACCTGATTGAAGGAGCTCGCGCTCGTAGCCAAAGCCCGCCGCCACGTTCGCCCAGACCCCCACGCAGGGGCCACCACATTGACAGCGACCGAGACACACCGAGAGATGAAACCGCTCACAGCGAGATGACAGACAGTCCTTCCACATTAGTTGAAATCCACGCTGGTCTCCCCGCGAGCACGGCTCAAAAAAAGGTTGACTTCCTGTGGAAAAGCGTGGTAGACATTCTTCTAACAACTGAGGGTAATGGGTCCGGGGTGACCATAGCACCTCAGGCGCCCCTCGCAGTCCTAATCGGCGAGAGATTCATTGTAACGCCTGGAGCACGAGGTGGGGCCGCCGCTCACCGTGAAAGGCCAGGGGATGCGGTGAAGGGGGAGGGGTGGGCCATGACGTATCCGCAGCGCTCAGGGGGGGCACTGCGCCGGAACCTCCGGTGGCGGTGTCTTTTTGTTTTCGAGGGTCGGCATGCTCTCATGCGGACTCTGCTCTTCGGCCTCTTCCTCGTGGCCCTGCTGTGGGCGGCGCCCGTGACCGCCCAGGAACGGGCCGGCCGCTTCGTCAGCGTCCAGGGGTCGGTCGAGGTGCTGCGCGGCAGCCAGAGTCTCCCCGCCACGGACCAGCTCCCACTGCAGACTGGAGACGTCATCCGGACCGGCCCGAACGCGCGGGCCGCCATCCTGCTCTCTGACGGGACCAAGCTCAAGCTCGGCGCCAACTCGACGATCCAGCTCAAGCGCCTCTCGCCCGAGCGACTCGGTAAGGTCACGCCGGTCGCCGCCGGAGGGCTCCAAACTGTCATGCATTTCTTTTTGGGCGAAGGGTGGCTACAGCGGACGGGCCCACCTGATGCCCTCGAGATCGAGACTCCGACGGTCAGGGCCGCGACGAAGGGGACCGAGTTCGCCCTCGACGTAGCGCCTGATGGGAGCACGATCGTCAGCGTCCTGGACGGCCATGTCCGGGTCACGAATCCCCAGGGTGACGTCCTGGTGGCCGAAGGGGAGCAGGCGTGGATCGGCGGAACGCAATGGATGAACCTGAAGTATGGGGTCTTTCCGAACGAGTATCCTTACCTCGGCCAGGGTGGCCCCACAAAGCGCGCCCTCCGGAACCGCCTCGACGCCGTGCAGTGGTCGCTCTACTACCGGGGGACCGTGAGCCCCAAGGACTACCCCGCCCTGCCGCCGGAGGAGCTAGCCGAGTTCGAGGCAATCCTCGCCCTTTATCGCGCGAGGCAGCTGACCGGGGCGCGGGAGCAGCTTCAAGCCGCCCGGACCGCGCGTCCCACGGCCCCCGCCCTCCTGGACCTCGCCGCCCTGCTTTTCCTCGCGCAGGGCCAGGTCCCCGAGGCGAAAGCTGCCTTGGGGGCCGCCCTGACACATGACCCGACCGACGCCGCTGCGCACGCGCTTCTCGCCGAGGTCGCGCTCGTCCAAAACCGGATAGCCGACGCGGAGGTGGAGGCCGATCAGGCCCTCGCCGCCAACCAGCAGGCGCCGAGCGCCTGGCTGGCCATGAGCCATGTCCGCCAGTCGCAGTTTAGGCTGGAGGAGGCGCTGCAGGCAGCGGCGCAGGCCCGCACGCTTGACCCGCAGGACCTCCGCGCGCTGGTGCAGGAGGCAACGCTCCTCTTCTGGATGGACCGGACGGACGAGGCCTGGGCGCTGACCCAGCAGGCCCGGACCATCGCCCCTGGGGAGGCCGCGCCCTTCTCGCTCCTGGGCTTCCTGCAGTTGGCCCGCGGCGAGAAGCAGGCGGCGCTCGGGAGCTTCCGGAAGGCGAGTGAAGTCGACTCGACCCTCGGGGAGCCCCACCTGGGGACCGGGCTCGTGCTGTTACGCCTGGGGCAGGTGGCAGAGGCGGTGGAGGAGCTCGAGGCCGCCACCATGCTCGCATGGCTTGAACCGCAAAACGCGCTGTTCCGGGGCTACCTTGGCGAGGGGCTCTACTGTGGGGGGTATTTCGGGAAGATCTGCCGCAGGAGCTCGCGTTGGTGACTTCGAGGGCAGGCGTGAAGGCGAAGACGAAGAGTGAGCCGCCCGCACTCATTTGAAGAGGATTTTGAAGGGTTCCGAGTAGCGGCCTGTCGCGTGTGATGAGTGAACGTCGTTGACCTGGTGGTCGAGGGCAATGCTGGTGAGCTTCCTAAAGATCTCATCTGGTCGCTTCTGGCGCTCCCCGTCCACGTACCCGATCTTCCCTAAGCTGACTGGTTGGTCCTCCATGATGAGTTCCAGCGGGTTCGCACGCACTTAGAGCTTATCCTTAAATAATTCATAGCTTTCGAATCCCCCTTTGAAAAAGGGGGAATTAGGGGGATTTGCCTTGGGACGCCTTGGGAAAATCCCCCCTCACCCCCCTTTTGAAAGGGGGGAATCCTATTTACGGATAAGCTCTTCCTCTCCGGATGGCTCCTTCCCGTAGAACCTGGCGAAGCCTCGCTCGAAGGCGGCGCGGGTAGATGTCGCGACATTGATCTGGAACCCGGTAAGGGCCTGTAACTCCTTGATCACCGCCATGTCAGTCGGGTCGTCCATCGCCAGGGAAAGGATATCGCCGATCTTGGCGAAGGGGATAAGCAGGTGTGCCTTGGCGTAGTTCTTGTTGATCAGCCTCGTCAGGCTGTGATCGATGGCGATCTTGTCGACTTCGATGAACAGGATGTTGAGCTGGGTGCAGAGGGCCTGGCGCATGGCCTCTTCCGTGGCATAATTGAGCTCGACAATTGTCTCCCCGAGATGGTGACCGGTCTTTTTCTGATGCGCCAGGGCAACTTCAAGCTGTTCCTTGGTGACCACCTTGGTTTTGACCAGGATCTCTCCGAGACGAGGCCACTTGTGGTATCGATCCAGGAATAAGTTAAGTTGTTCTCGGGTAATGATTTTCCGGTCAACCAGGATTTGACCGACCGGTTTGTACGACCCCAGTTCCTGCTGGGTTCGTAGGGCCTCCTGAAGCTGGGCTTCGGTGATGAGCCCGGCCTGGCGCAGAATTTCGCCGAGCGGGCGCGAAGAGGGAAACAGTTGCGCATTGGGCTGGGGTACGGGGTCCTCGTGCCTGCCGGCCTCGCTGTCACTCTGCGTCGTCATCTTTCCTTCTCCGCTCTTGAACACAATCGCTTGTGCCTACAGTCAGAACACGGGGCTCACGGCGGCAGACCCATTGGTCGCCCTGGCCGCAGATATCGGTGAGGCGTGTTCGCCCTGACAGAAAGGACAATACCCTATCGCGGAAACTACATCCGCGAAAGGCTCTTGGCCAGAAACCTTCTCAGAAACAGATTCTCTTTGAGGGCCTTGTTCACCCCGGAAACACCCCATCGTTAGCCGGGGGCTGACCCACTCCATCACCTCTCTGCCTATCTCTTGCTCCTGGCTATATCAATTGGGCAACCTTGAGCCTCCCCACTTTCCTTGTCAAGAAAAATAACCAGACGTCTGAGCTGTACAGGAGGCCTCGGCCATCGTCCGCATGGGCAGATTTCGCTTCGGGGCAATCGAGTCCTGGTCGCAATGCTGAATCCATAGGGACTCGTGCCTCCCGCTTCCTATTGCCGAAGCAGCAGTCCTCACGTAGAATCGGGCGGTGTGCCGCCAAGGCTCGCTGCCAGTCAGAGAAGGCCATGAACGGCCAGATCACCGATATCGAAGGGATCCGCGTCGGACATGATAGCGACCTCACGGCCATCACCGGTTGCACCGTCGTGCTGTGCGGGCACGAGCTCCCGAAGAAGCGCGGGCGAATCGCCGTGAGGGTGGACAACCTCTTCAATCAATGCTACAAGTTGATCAGCGATTCTCTGAACCTCAACCCCGAGGAGGTCCCGGTCACCGACTTCATTCGGGACCGGATTCCAGCCCCAGGGGTCTTCGTCTTCGGAGGGGTGAACCATTGACAGGGCGCGGAAGACCATGAAGACTCGAGGGAGAGTCGTGTGAGCCAAGGTGCCTTCCTTCAGGCCGTGAGGTCCCGATTGACTCCTTTCTTCCGCAAACGAACCGGCGGCGCCGGCCGCCGGAAGAGGTTGATCCTGGGCTGCCTCGGGGTTGGATTGATCTCAGGGCTTGTGCTCATAGCCTTCCGTCACCTGCCAGCGGGCACCGCGCTCGAGCTACGCACACTGGATTTGCTCTTTCTTTTACGCGGCCCGCTGGCCCCGACTGAGTCGCTGGTCATCGTCGGCATTGATGAGGAATCACCGCCGGTCCCGTATCTCCGCTGGCCGTGGCCCCGGCGCTATCATGCGCACCTCCTCGACACATTGCGGGCAGCAGGCGCCAAGGTCGTGGCGTTCGACCTGCTCTTCGACCAGCCATCGACCACGGCCGACGATCTCGCTTTCGAGCAGGCTCTGGCAAAGGCCGGCAACGTGGTGTTGGCGGACGATCTGGCTTTTAGAGAGACGCAACAGGTCCAGGAGGCTTACACCCTAGAACCGCTCCCGCGCTTTGCGGCGGCGGCCAGGGCCATAGGCATGGTGCCGATCCCCGCCGATCCTGACCAGTACCTTCGCAGCGCCAAGTTCACCTTCCTCCGACGGCCTTCGCTCGCCCTGGAGGTGGCGCGCCTTTCGCTGCCGGAGGGCGCCCTGCAGCTTACGGCAGGCGGCGACCGACTCCTCATCGGCGGCAAGGACGTCCCGGTCCTGCAACCAGGCCGGATGCTGATCAACTATCTCGGCCCCGCCCAGACCGTACCCACGGTGCCGTTCGGCGAGGCCCTGGGCATGGACGCGGCCCGGGCCAGACAGGTATTTCAGGACAAGATCGTCCTCGTCGGCCGTGCGCCCCTCTCACTCCTCGATCTTCGAAGGCTCATGCCGGATACCTTCGCGACCCCCTTCCTTCACACCTCAAAGACCTATATGCCAGGGGTCGAGGTCCACGCCAATATCCTGGCCACCATCCTGGAGCGGCGCTTTATCGCGTCGATCCCATCCGCAGTGCATGCGATCCTCTCCCTGGCTTGGGGGGCGCTCCTGGGGGTGGCGATGGCCGGCATGCGGCCGCTTCCAGGGGGACTTCTCGGCCTCGTCACCATGCCGATCCCGCTCTTGGCAGCCCATCGCCTGTTCAGCAAGAACCTCATCTGGCTTCCCTGGGCAGGTTTATCCCTGGAAGTGGTGCTGGTCTATGCGGGCGTCCTTCTTGTCCGGCATCTCTTCACCGCTCGAGATCTGGCCTACATCCGCCGCGCCTTTCAGTACTACGTCCATCCGGCCGTCATCGAGAAGCTGGTCGCCCACCCCGAGACGCTCAAACTGGGTGGTGATGCGGTCTATGGGACGATCCTGTTCGCCGACCTCAAGGGCTTTACGACATTCTCGGAACGGGTTTCCCCGGAAACGCTGGTGTCCTTTCTCAATGAATACCTGACGGCCGGGACCGATGTCATCCTTCAGCATCAGGGCACATTGAGCCGCTACATCGGGGACGCGATCATGGCGCTCTGGGGCGCGCCCGTTCCCGTTGCCGATCATGCGCGCCTGGCGTGCGAAGCGGCCCTGAACCTTCAGCATGAAGTCGCCAGACGGAACCCGGAGTGGACGGCGCGGGGCCTGCCCAGGTTCGAGGTCCGGATCGGCGTGCACACCGGCCAGATGATTGTGGGAAACGTCGGCTCTCGGGAGCGATTTGACTACACGGCGATGGGGGATGCCGTGAATCTGGCCAGCCGCTTGGAGGGCCTCTGCAAGACGTATGGGCTTGGAATCCTGATCAGCGAGGCCACCCGGAAAGAAGCCGACACTGCGGTGCGTGAGATTGACTTGGTGCGCGTGGTGGGCCGTGCAGAGCCGGTCCGGGTCTTCGAGCCCCTCGCCCCTGGTGCAGACCTGGAGATGGTGCGCCTCTTCGAGCAGGGAGTGGCAGCGTATCGAAGCCAGGCATTTGGGCAGGCCTACCTATATTTCGAGGAGGTCCTCCAACATGCTCCTGGTGACGAGCCGGCGCGTCTCTACCTTGCCCGGTGCGAGCTGCTTCTCCGCACGCCTCCCCTTCCAGACTGGGACGGAGTCTTCGACGTCGGCGTAAAATAACGGAGGTCCAGACGATCGCGCTGGATCAGCCAGGGAGGATTGAACCATGCAACTGCATGTCTTGGGGTGTTACGGTGGGGAGGCGCCCGGATGTCATAAAACCAGCTTCCTTGTTGACGGCCACCTGCTGCTCGATGCCGGTTCGGTGAGCGCCGTGCTCCC
>CAZCMC010000073.1:0-8181 GCA_964499665.1 uncultured bacterium
AGGTTCGTAGTTCAGAGTTCGTAGTTCGTTGAAATGGACAAGGCTTTTTCTGTCTGTGAACTGTGAACGTCTTCGTTCTACAATGAACGCTCCTCAGATCTTGAGGATATCGACCAGCTCCTTCACTGAAGCCGCAGACCGATTCAGGGCTGAGGCCTCGCTGGGCGTCAGCCGGATTTCGATGATCTGCTCAACACCCGAGGCGCCCAACTTGACCGGGACACCAACGCACAACCCTCGTATCCCGTATTCTCCTTCCAAGTAGACACAGCACGGAAGGATCTTCTTCTTGTCTTTCAAGATCGCCTCCACCATCTCCATTACTGAGGCAGCCGGAGCATAATAGGCGCTTCCTGTCCCCAGAAGGGCTACGATCTCCCCTCCACCCCCGGCTGTCCGCTTCACCAGAGCCTCAACCCGGTCGGGCGTCAACAGTTCGGTAATCGGGATCCCCGCAACCGTTGATAATCGAGGGAGCGGTACCATCGTGTCGCCGTGGCCGCCAAGGACAAAGGCGTGAATATTCTCAACGGACACCCGAAGCTCCTGCGCGATAAATGCTCGAAATCGCGCGGAGTCCAGGACGCCGGCCATACCAATGACCCGCTCCCGAGGAAAGCCACTTCGCTTAAACGCCAACTGGGTCATCGCGTCGAGCGGGTTGCTGACCACGATCAGAATGCAGTTCGGCGAATGAACCGTGACCTGATCGACCACCCCGCCGACGATCTTGGCATTGGTGTTCAGCAGATCATCTCGGCTCATCCCAGGTTTCCTGGCGATGCCCGCCGTGATGACGACGATGTCGGAACCGGCGGTGTCCTTGTAGTCCTTCGTGCCAACGATCCGACTGTCAGAACCTAAGATCGGGCCCGCCTCAAGAAGATCCAGCCCCTTCCCGTGCTGCACGCTCTCCAGGATGTCGATAAGGACCACATCGGCCAGCTCCTTCGTCACCAGGTACTGGCCGACGGTGGCGCCGACGTTGCCAGCACCGCCGACTACCGTCACTTTGGGTCGCATCAGGGTCTCCAACCGTTCATAGTAGGCGAAAGGCGTTCATGGTTCATCGACACAGCAAGCTTTAGGTCTTTCCCCTGAACCATGAACTATCAACTGTGAACGCTCTTTCCTCGCCGGGCTAGCCCATGTTTTCGACGACCGCTGTGGCGAATTCCGAGCACTTCAACTCCTTGACATCGGTTGCCCCTTCGGCGCGAAGGAGACGCGCGAAGTCGTAGGTTACTCGTTTCTGCTCGATGGTTCGCTCAAGGCCCCGCACCACCAGATCTGCTGCCTCGCTCCATTCCAAGTGGCGCAGCATCATGTCTCCGGAAAGGATCACGGATCCGGGATTCACCTTATCGAGGTCGGCGTACTTCGGCGCAGTGCCATGCGTCGCCTCAAAGATCGCGTGGCAGGTGAGATAATTGATGTTCCCCCCAGGGGCAATCCCGATCCCACCGATCTGGGCGGCGAGCGCATCGGAAAGATAATCACCGTTGAGATTCGGCGTCGCGATGACATCGAACTCATCAGCCCGCGTGATGGTCTGCTGCAGCGTGACGTCCGCGATCGAATCCTTGATCATCAGCTTTTTCTTCCACTTGCCCCCGCCGTGCGTCGCCCAGAGCGCGAGGCCCGCCTCCACTTCCTTGCGGACCGTCGCCTGCTGGTCGGGTGTCATATCTTTGTAGCCGGGTTCGATCGCCCGGGCGTTCTCCTCAACCGTCAGGTTAGCGCTCCTCTCCTTATTGTCCAGGATCCAGCTTTCCCGAATACTGACCGTCTCATTCCGGTACTTGCTGGCGGCCAGCGCATAGCCCCAATCCCGAAAGGCCCCCTCCGTGAACTTCATGATGTTACCCTTGTGGACCATATTGACGGACTTTCGCTTGTGGCCGAGGGCGTACTGAATCGCCGCATCGACGAGGCGCTCAGTCCCTTCTCGGCTGATAGGCTTGATCCCGATAGCCGAGGTCTTCGGAAACCGGATCTTCTTCACGCCCATCTCGGTCTGAAGAAAAGCGATGATCTTCCTGGCCTCAGGCGATTCCGCTTCCCACTCGATGCCAGCATAGATGTCTTCTGTGTTCTCCCGGAAGATCACCATATCGACCAGCTCGGGGTGTTTCACAGGGCTCGGCACGCCGCGAAAGTATCTGACCGGCCTGAGGCAGACGTAGAGGTCCAGCAATTGACGTAATGCAACGTTCAGGCTCCGAATCCCGCCACCCACGGGGGTGGTGAGCGGTCCCTTGATCCCTACAAAATATGTGCGGAAGGCCTCGACTGTGTCGTCTGGCAACCAGTTATTGAAAGTATTAAACGCCTTTTCCCCGGCATAGACCTCGAACCACGCAATGCGGCGCTTGCCCCCGTAAGCCTTATGCACTGCCGCGTCGAAGACGCGGACCGAGGCGCGCCAGATGTCGCGACCAGTCCCGTCCCCCTCGATAAAGGGGATGATCGGATCATCCGGGACGACCAACTGGCCACCTTCTAACGTGATCGGGTGTCCATCTCTTGGTGATCGAGGCTTATCGAGGCCCTTCATGATCAACACCTCTTATCGAGAGCTTCTGACTCTTCCTGGCTCTTCAAAGACGAGAGAGAACGCGATAGCCCCTTGGGCATGCAATTGTTAACGCAACAGACTATCTATGGGGAACGCGAGGAGTGAAGGCGACAGCAAGGCATATCTGGCTGGGGCCTCCCCCAGGAAGCATGAAGTCCTGCATGACCCTAAGGAAACGTGAGGCACAATTCTCGGTTTCTCAATGCGGGCAAGCTAGCATGGAGCATCGACACCTGTCAAGCAATAGTTCTCTTCCACGAGCGTCCTCATTTGCTTGCCGCAGCGACGATTCAGCCGGTAGACACAGGCACCTGAAGCCATACGACAAATCACGTTCGCTGTCCACGATCCAAATCAAGGATATCTATGATTCAGATCAAATGGAGACCTCCCATATGCCGAGGTTTCGTGCGGTGGTCAGCGCCAACTCCACAAGATTCCGAGATTCTCATTCAGCTCAGGCGGCCCTAGGACGGTGATAATCGATTCCACCCGAGCGGGCGCTGAACCGGTCCGCTTAGGCCCGCTTCGTCCTTAAGACCAATCGGATGGGTGTCCCTACAAACCCATACGCTCCTCGCAGTTGGTTGACGAGATAGCGTCGGTACGAGGCCGGGACTTTCTGAGGGTCACTGACAACGAGCACAAAGGTGGGTGGTGGCCCGGCTGCCTGCATAGCGTAGCGAAAGCGGATCTCTCGGTTGCCACCCGAGGGCGGCGGATGTTTTCGAACAGCCTCCCCGATGAGCGTATTGATCTCGTGGGTCGGGACCCGGCGCGAACGCGATGTCGCGACGGCAGTGAGCAGAGAGAAAAGCGGAGTGACCCCGAAGCCGGTGAGCGCAGAGATAAACGCGATCGGCGCATAGTCCAGATGCCTCAGACGGTCACGGATCATCACGGTGAGGTGCTGGTGAGCCTCGGGCCCTGGTGGAGCCAGGTCCCACTTGTTGACCACGAGGATCGAACCGCACCCAGCCTTCTGGACGTAGGCGGCGATCTTGGCGTCCTGCTCCGTCACCCCATCCGGCCCATCAAGGACGATCAGCACCACATCACAACGTTCAATAGCCCGCAGTGTCCTGAGCGCGCTGAATCCTTCCAATGGCCATTGTACCTTCGCGCGCGAGCGGAGACCTGCAGTGTCGATCAGAACGTAATTGGTGTCTTGGTAGGAGAATGGGGTGTCGATCACGTCCCTCGTGGTCCCCGGCTGCTCACTCACAATCACACGCTCCTGCCCGAGGATCCGGTTAACCAGCGATGATTTTCCCACGTTCGGACGACCCACGACAGCTACTCGAACAGCCGTTTCCTCAGTCTCGTCAACCCCGGATGGCAGCGCTTCGACGATGAGATCAGCCAGCTCCGCAACCCCCAGTCCGTGCTCGGCCGATACAGGAAAGACCTCGGCAAACCCCAAGCGAGAGAACTCGGGCACCAGCAAATCCCCCTGGGCCGCTCGATCGACCTTGTTGGGCACGAGAACGATGGACGCCTTGGCAATCCGTCGGAGCAACCTGGCAATCTCTAGGTCCAGCGGCAACACGCCCTCGCGGGCATCGACCACGAAGACGATCAAGGCGGCTTCCTGGATGGCGCGGCGCACCTGCGCGAGCACCAGGGCGGGGAGGCCCGTCTTGGCGTCGGGCTCGAGCCCTCCGGTGTCGGCGAGGATGAACGTGCGGCCCCTCCAGCGACCCGTGGCATAGTGCCGGTCCCTCGTCACGCCCGGCTCATTATGGATGATCGCCTTCCGGCGCCCCACCAGCCGGTTGAAAAGGGTCGATTTCCCCACATTGGGGCGTCCGACGATGGCCACCACGGGAATAGGCGTCATCGAACTGTTCCCTTCGTGTTCATGCCCCTGCCCCACGACACCGATTCCTCCTGACCGTTTCACCTTGCAGAGAAAGGGATTCCCGCCTACACTACCATTATACTGCGAAGGCCATCTTTTCGAGCGCAGACGCGATGAAGCCAAAAAATCTTCTTGTCAACCCAGCAGCAACGATCCTCTCTGATCGCCCGCACGGGTCCTCAACGCGACGCCGACGCAAGATCCTCGACGTGAAGGGAATGCTTTGCGGCCTCTGAGCAGATCGGGTAAGAAGGGCCCTGGAGGGGCTCGAGGGCGCCACTGCGGCTCGCGTGGACCTGGATACCGGACGGGCTGTTGTTGACTACCGCGAAGGGACCCTGACCGATGCCAAGGCGATCAAGGCTATTCAGGACACGGTGGTGCTGCCAAACCTGCGCCGCTGGCTATCACGTCTCCCCTGAACAGCGAGGTCCTCTTTCAGCCGCTGAGAAACTTTGCTCCCCGCAGAACATACTCGAGCCCGGATAAGATCGTGACTGCTGCTGTCATATAGATCAGAGGCGGCAGGTAAGGCCCCACGCCGCCCATCACGCGGTCGAGCATCGTCCCCAACACGGTTGCCAACTGTAACCCGGTCGTGAGCTTGCCCATCTGCGAGACGGAGACAGTGCTCTTCCCGATTGCGATGTAGAAGACTAAGAAACCACCGATGAGGATCAGATCGCGGCTCACGACGATAATAAATAGCCAGCGGGGAATCCGGCGAAGGTAGACCAGGGTCATGAAGGCGGCAAACAGCAGGAGCTTATCAGCCAGGGGATCCAGGATCATCCCCAGCTCCGTGCGCTCGGCTCTGGAACGGGCGAAGAACCCGTCCAGCGCGTCAGTGATGCCGGCCAATAGAAAGATGGCCAGGGCCAACCTCCAGAACCTGTAGACGAGCAGGATCGAGATGACGGGGGCCATCAGAATCCGTAGGATCGTGAGGCTATTGGCGAGATTCACCATCACGATGCCATTTCCGGGGCCGATCCCTCGGACCCCCGATCGTCGACAGCGCGTCCGTCATGATCGTGTCCCATGACTCCTCCTGACCGAACCTATCCTCGGACGGTTAACCGTGGAGCCGGCGCAGGTTCCGCTGCCCGGCCATCCATCGAGACAAGCACGTCCCGCAGCAGATCTCGCAGCCGATCGAGGCCATATCCCGTACGGGCAGAAACGGCTATACGTGGCGTCGAATCTGAACCACGAGCGAACGCCCGCTCGGCGCCCCAGGGAAGCAGATCCACCTTATTATAGACCTCCGAGACCGGCTTGCCGGAGAGGCCAAGCTCCTCCAAGATCGCGTCAACTGTCAGTTTCTGCTCCATCATCTGGGGATGACTTGCGTCGATCAGATGCGCCAGGAGATCAGCCTCGTGCAGCTCTTCGAGTGTCGCCTTGAATGCCGCCACCAACTGCGGAGGGAGTCGCTTGATGAACCCGACTGTATCTGAGAGCAGGAACACGAAACCATCGGCGTTGGTCACCCGTCGAAGGACCGGATCGAGGGTCACGAAGAGGGCGTTATCCGTGCGAACGCCTGAGTGCGTCAAGGCGTTAAAGAGGGTCGATTTGCCGGCGTTGGTGTACCCGACGAGAGCCACGATCGGGATGGCGTGGCGCCGCCTTGGCCGCCTCAATAGCGCGCGATGACGGCGGAGCTTCTCCAGATCGCCGCGGATCCTGGCCATGCGTCGGCGGATGGTCCGACGGTCGGTTTCCAACTGGGTCTCGCCGGGGCCACGCGTGCCGATGCCGCCCCCCAGTCGCGAGAGATCGGCTCCCCGACCAACCAGGCGGGGGAGCAGGTAGTCGAGCTGGGCCAGTTCAACCTGCAACTTGCCTTCCCGGGTCTTGGCGCGCTGGGCAAAGATATCCAGGATCAACGAGGGGCGATCAACGGTCTTGCACCCCGTCAGCTCTTCGAGGCTCCGCTGCTGCGATCCTGACAACTCTTCGTCCACGAGCAGCAGGTCGATCGTATCCCGCCACTTCTCCTTGATCTCCTCCGCTTTGCCCTTGCCGATCAGATAGCGAGGGTCCGGTGAGTCCCGCTCCTGCAGGATCGTCGCAACGACTGTGGCACCGGCCGATTCCGCCAGACGACCGAGCTCGACCAGCGATTCTTCGGCCTCCCAGCGGGGGGTTCGTTTCCTGTGGAGCCCGACCAGCAGCGCGCGTTCTCGCCCTTCACTCATCACTGCGTGTGCGATTGCCCGCCCCCTTCACACGCCCCACGGCCTCTCGGACCGTCCGTGCCCTCGCGAACTGCCGATAGAGCCCCTCGCCGTCTTCCGCGCTGATCATCGACATCAACTGGCTGAGGGCGCTCTGGAACCGGCGAATCATTTCCAGGATCTGCTGACGGTTGGCAAGACAGATGTCACGCCACATGAGCGGATGGCTCATCGCCACCCGCGTGAAATCTTTCAGGCCACCTGCCGCAAATTCATGCAGATCCTCCCCGTCCTCGGACAGATCGAGGATGGTGCCCATCAGTGCGTAGGCGACGATGTGTGGCAGGTGGCTGACGGCAGCGAAGATCTCGTCGTGCCGCTCAGGGCTCATCTCCAACACATCAGCTCCGATCGCAGTCCACAGGCCTCGGACGCGCTCCAGGGCAACAGGATCGGTTGTCGGGATCGGCGTCAAGACGCACTTAGCCCCAACAAACAGCTCGGCAGACGCCGCCATCGGCCCAGAGAGCTCCCGTCCTGCGATCGGGTGGCCCGGGACCGCCTTGCCGCCCGGCAGCAGTCGCTCCATCGCGGCCGCCACCGGTCCCTTCACGCTCCCCACGTCGGTGACCACCGCGCCCGGCGGCAAATGCGGCGCGATCCCCTGGATCACCCTCGGGATCTCCCCAACCGGGATGGCGAGCACTACGAGGTCGGCCCCGTCGATGGCCGCCGCCGAATCTTCGAACGCCTCCCCCACGCACCCCAACGCTATCGCCTGCGCGCGGTGATCCGGATCGTGATCGGCCCCTCGGACCTCTTTTGCCAGGCGACGGGCGCGACAGGCAAGCCCCACGCTGCCGCCGATCAGGCCGAGGCCGATGATCGCAATACGCTGAAAGAGCGGGACGCCACGTGAGATGGCATCAATGGGCGACTCGGGTGTGGAGCGGAACGTCACAGGGTCCGCCCCACGGCCTGGGCCACTCTGCTCAGATCGTCCATAAGTTTCGCGAACGTGCTCGGAAGGAGGGCTTGCGGCCCGTCTGAAAGGGCTTCCTCGGGGCGAGGATGGACCTCGACCATGATCCCATCAGCGCCGGCAGCCACCGCGGCCAGGGCCATGGGCGAGACCAGGTCCCACTTCCCGGTCCCATGGCTTGGATCGACGATCACCGGCAGGTGCGAGAGATGCTTGATCAAAGGGACGGCCGAGAGGTCCAAGGTATTGCGGGTGGCGTCTTCAAAGGTCCTGATACCACGCTCGCACAGGATGACGTCGTAGTTGCCCTCCGACATGATGTACTCAGCGGCCAGGAGCAGCTCTTTCACCGTCGAGCTCATCCCCCGCTTCAAGAGGACCGGCTTTCTGCGGCAACCGACCTCCTTCAACAGCTTGAAGTTCTGCATATTCCTTGCCCCGATCTGGATCAGGTCAGCGCATTCGTAGACCACGGATGCTTCGCGCGTGTCCATCAGCTCAGTGACGATCGGCAGCCCGGTCTCCTGCCTCGCCTCAGCCAGATACTTGAGCCCTTCTTCGCCAAGCCCCTGAAAGC
>CAZCMC010000074.1:0-8178 GCA_964499665.1 uncultured bacterium
GATAACCCTGCGGGAGAGCGGATTGCAGAAGATCCGGGAAGGCGTCACGACGCTCGACGAGGTCGCGCGGGTCACCAGCCTCTTTTAATGACCATCAGCGTTCAGCCATCAGCGGTCAGCACGCGTGCGGCTGAGAGCTGATTGCTGAGCGCCTACCTTGAGGTGAGCATGAATCTGCACGAGATGTTGAAGGAGATGGTGGACCGGGGCGCCTCCGATCTTCATCTCACCACCGGCGCTCCCCCCACGCTCCGTCTGCACGGCCTGATGTCGCCTCTTGGCGAAACTCCCCTGACTCAGGCAGAAACGAAAAGTCTGGCCTACAGCGTCCTGACCGACGCCCAGAAGCAGAAATTCGAAGAAGAGAAGGAGCTCGATCTGTCCTTCGGGATCAAGGGTCTCAGTCGCTTCCGGGCCAATGTCTACGTTCAGCGCGGAGCTGTGGGGATCGCGATCCGAACGATCCCGTACGCCATTCGCACCTTCGAAGAATTGGGCCTTCCCAAGGGTGTGGCCGATCTCTGCGAGAAGCCAAAAGGCCTGATCCTCGTGACAGGTCCGACCGGGTCAGGGAAATCGACGACACTCGCCACGATGATCGACAAGATCAACTCCGAGCGACATGAGCACATCGTCACGATCGAAGACCCCATCGAGTTCGTGCACTCGCACAAACAGTGCATTGTCAACCAGCGTGAGGTGCACTCCGACACGCGATCGTTCACGGAGGCGCTCAAGCGGATCCTCCGTCAGGACCCTGACAAGGTCCTCGTGGGGGAGATGCGGGACCAAGAGACCATTCAGGCCGCGCTGACCGTCGCCGAGACAGGCCACCTGACGTTCGCGACGCTCCACACCAACTCCTGTGTAGAAAGCATTAACCGCATCATCGACGTGTTTCCTCCTCACCAGCAGTCGCAGATTCGCGCCCAGCTCTCCTTCGTCTTGGAAGGGGTGCTGTGCCAGGCGCTCATCCCCAAGAGCAATGGCCAGGGGCGGGTGATGGCGCTCGAGATCATGATCCCGAACCCCGCCATCCGCAATCTTATCCGCGAGGATAAGGTCCATCAGATCTACTCGACCATGCAGACCGGCCAGGAGAAATTCGGGATGCAGACGATGAACCAGTCGCTCCTCAACCATTTCTTGAGGAGGCACATCACGTTGGAAGAGGCGATGCTGAGGAGCTCGCTACCCGACGAGCTGTCCCAGATGATCCAGCGGGCCCAGGCGGCCGGGCGGCGATGATGGATCTGCCGGCCTGCGTCGTTTCGGTGTCGGCCGAAGGATAGGGACGATGCCGGTCTTTTCGTATCGGGGGCGAGCGAGGGGCGGCCGGATGGTGACCGGACAGATGGAGGCGAGCACTCCACAGGCCTTGGCGGCCCAACTGCGCGAGCAGCGCATCATGGCGACCTCCGTCAGGGAGAAGCCCGAGCCGCTCCGTTTGAAGATTCCCGGATTCGGCGGAAGGGTGAAAGATAAGGACCTGACGGTTTTCACCCGCCAGATTGCCACCATGATCAACGCCGGGCTCCCCCTGGTCCAGTCTCTGGAGGTTCTCGCGTCCCAACATCCGAATAAACAGTTTAAGAAGATTCTGACCAAGATCAGGGAGGATGTGGAAGGGGGCTCGACCTTCGCGGCCTCCATCAAGCGACACCCGGCGGTATTCACCTCCCTGTACATGAGCATGGTCGAGGCGGGAGAGGCGGGCGGGTTCCTTGACACCGTCTTGAACCGCCTGGCGGGCTACATTGAAAAGTCCATGACCCTTCGCCGAAAGGTGAAGGGTGCGATGATCTATCCCGCGACCATCATCACGGTCGCTGTTGCGGTCGTGATCTTTCTGTTGATCTTCGTGATCCCAACCTTCAAGACCCTGTTCGAAGGGTTCGGCGCGGCGCTACCACTGCCAACCCGCATCGTCCTCGAGCTGAGTCGCCTGGTCAAGACGCATCTCCTGGCCGGCCTCGGCACGCTCGTCGGCGCTGTCTTCGGACTTCGGTTTTACTACAGGACCGAGAAGGGAAAGAAGGTCATAGATTCCCTGCTGCTGCGGCTTCCGGTCATCGGGCAACTCATTCGGAAGGTGTCGGTCGCCAAGTTTACGCGCACGTTGGGGACCCTAGTCTCAAGCGGGGTGCCCATACTGGATGGGTTGAATATCACGGCGAGGGTTGCCGGCAATAAGGTTGTGGAAGAGGCAATTCTCAAGACCCGCTCCAGCATTGCCGAAGGGAAGACGATCGCCGGCCCCTTAGGGGCGTCCGGGATCTTTCCCCCCATGGTGGTGCAGATGATCAGCGTCGGAGAACAGACCGGGGCCCTCGATTCCATGTTGGCGAAGATCGCGGACTTCTATGACGCCGAGGTGGACCAGGCCGTCTCGAACCTGACCACCCTGCTAGAACCGATAATGATCGTCTTCCTTGGGGTGGTGGTCGGCGGCGTCATCATCGCGATGTACCTGCCCATTTTCAAGCTGGTTACGGTGATAGGTCGCTGAGGCCTGTGAAGGTGTCGGACGTCGATACCGATCACCCGGCTGAACAGGGTGCGCTGGGTAAGCGGATCAAATGGCTGATCGGTCTCCGGCTCCTCCTTGCCTTCCTCTTTCTCGGCTCGGCGGCGATCCTGGCCATCCGGGAACGCCTCCCCTTCACGCTGACTCCCCTCTTCGTCCTCGCCGGCTGCACCTGTTTTCTGACCATCCTGTATCTTCTCCTATTGAGCCGCTCCCAACAGTTCAGAAGGCTGTGCGCCCTCCAGCTCTGGATCGACTCGGCGCTCGTTACCGCCCTCGTCCACTATACCGGCGGAATCGATAGCATCTTTGCGTTTGTCTACATCTTCCCAATCCTTGCTGCGGCCATCTGTCTCTCTCGTCAGGCCAGTCTGCTGTTGGCGGGCGCGAGCAGTGTCCTGTACGGAGTGTTGATTAATATCCAGCTCTACCAGCTCATGGAGCGGGCGGAATTCCAATCGATCGCGGGCATCGCGCGCGATCCCGGATACACGCTCTTCCAGACCTTCGTGAACGCCATCGCGTTTTTTCTTGTGGCGATCTTGGGCAGCCATCTGGCCGAGCGGCTCAAAGAGACAGGCCGCGAGCTGGAAGAGCGACGCATCGACCTTCGCAACCTCCAGAGCCTGCATCGAGATATCGTGGCAAATATCCCCAGCGGCATCATGACCCTCGACCTTCACGGGCGGATCGTCTCGTTCAACCCGACCGCGCAGAAGATCCTCGGCCTGGCGGCCGAGGAGATACAGGGAAAGGGCTGGCGAGATACACCCTTTCGAGAGATGACACAGCTTGAGGGGTTCTTCTCTAGTCCCACGCCGAGCTTCGGGGCGCTCTCACAAGAACTTGAGGTCCGGCGTTATGATGGTCATTCCGTCCTGATCGGGATCAACCTGACCCCACTGACGGCCTCTGACGGCGAACTGTTGGGTCTCGTCGGCATCTTCCAAGACTTGACGGAGCGGAGGCAGATCGAGGCCAGGCTTCGTCAAGCCGACCGCCTGGCCGCGGTGGGACAATTGGCGGCCGGGCTGGCCCATGAGGTCCGAAATCCGTTGGCCGCCATCAGTGGGTCTATCCAGCTCATGAAGGAAGAGGGTTCGGCGGGCCCGCCTCATCTGCTCGACATCGTGCTTCGCGAGACCGATCGGCTGAAGCTGGTGACAGGGCAGTTCCTGGATTTCGCAAAACCGAGGCAGGGCGCCGAGACGCAGTGCGATCTCATTGCGCTGCTCGAAGAGACGGTCTTGCTCCTGGAAAAGAGTTGTGATGGCACGAACGCCGTGACATTTTCCTTTCAGGGTGAGGCTGAACCCGTCATGGTTGCCGCCGACCCCGATCAGATGAAGCAAGTCCTCTGGAACCTTGGCCTCAACGCGATTCAGGCGATGCCGGGAGGGGGGCGACTTACGTTTGCCATTCGCCGCCACGTCTCGGACAACGGAGTAAGGTGGGCGGCGGTCGAGTTGACGGACACAGGGCGGGGGATCTCGCCAGGCGAGGTGGACCGCATCTTCGATCCGTTCTATACGACCAAGCGGGGCGGGACAGGTCTTGGCCTTGCCATCGCGCAGAAGATCATCGACAATCTCGGCGGGAGGATCGAGGTGGTCAGCAGGGAGGGAGACGGGGCGACCTTCACGGTCTACCTCAAACAGGCTCCGGGTGAGTGACGGGCGTACGGGCTGAGGGTCACGGGGAGGGTCATGGGGAAGGTGCTGGTGGTCGATGATGAACAG
Source organism: uncultured bacterium (assembly GCA_964499665.1). Lineage (GTDB taxonomy): Bacteria > Methylomirabilota > Methylomirabilia > Methylomirabilales > Methylomirabilaceae > Methylomirabilis. The sequence goes on from CAZCMC010000074.1 coordinate 4,267, forward strand.
GGGATGCGAGAATTCCTCACCGTGCTCCTGGAGAAGCAGGGGCATCGCGTCACCGCGGCCGCTGACGGTGAGCAAGCGCTCAAGCTCGTTGCGGAACAGCCGCCTGATCTGGTGATCTCGGATCTTCGAATGCCGAATGTGGATGGGATCGGCCTGCTGGCCGGAATCCGTAAACAGCATCCCGAATTGCCCGTGATCCTGGTCACGGCGTACGCCTCCTCGGATTCCGCGATACAAGCCATGCGATTGGGGGCCGATGACTACATCACGAAGCCGTTCCGGATCGAGGAGATCCGGTTGGTGGTGGAAAAGGCCTTGGCGAGGTGCAAGAGGCGACAGCAGGATCAGGCCAGCCAGCCAGCGGTTCCGGAGGCGCCGCAGCTCGAGGGGATGATCGGGCGAAGCCCGAAGATGATCGAGCTGTATAAGCTGATCAGCAAGATCGCCGGGCTGGACAGCACCGTCCTGATCACCGGAGAGAGCGGGACAGGGAAAGAGCTCGTTGCAAGGACCATCCATTGCGCAAGCCCCAGGGCCGATCGCCCGTTTCTCGCCATTAATTGCGGAGGCATTCCTGAAGAGCTGCTGGAAAGTGAATTGTTCGGGCACGTCAAAGGAGCGTTCACGGGGGCCGTGTCACACAAGGTGGGGCTTCTCGAGGTCGCCAATCGGGGGACCGTCCTCCTGGACGAGATCGCAGAGATGAGTCCGGGCCTCCAGGTAAAGCTTCTTCGATTCCTGCAGTGGCGGAGCTTCAGGCGAGTAGGGGGCACGGAGGACCTGGAGGTGGACGTCCGCCTCATCGCGGCCACGAACAAGGATCTTGCCAAGGCCATCGCCGACGGAAGCTTTCGCGAGGACCTCTTCTATCGGTTGAATGTCATCCCCATCCATGTCCCGCCGCTGCGCGAGCGAACGGAAGACATCCCCTTGCTGGCAAACAGCCTGTTAACTCAGTTCTCCCTTCGGCAACAGAAAGGGCTCGCGTCGATCTCTCAGGAGGCCATGGAAGCCCTGATCGGGTATGCCTGGCCAGGCAATGTCAGGGAGCTGGAGAATGTGATAGAACGTGCCGTCGCCCTCGAAACGGCCGACCAGTTGACCCTGGCAATCGTTCCGTTACAGATCAGGAAAGGGGACGATGGGGGTGGGCGGCCGGGACGGGTGACCGTCGCCCTTCCGCCGGAAGGGATCGAGCTGGAAGCGACCATCTCCAACGTCGAAAAAGATCTGATGCTTCAGGCGTTGGAGCGTTCGGGATGGGTTCAAAAGCGCGCTGCCGAACTGCTCCAGATCAGCCTTCGCTCCTTTCGCCACAAGGCGCAGAAGTACGGGATCAAAAAGGCCGGCCGTGGCGTCTAGGGCCTCCTCCTGAATCGCGGTGGATTCGGCAGTCCGCAGAGCCTCTCGACTGCAGTTGATCATTTCCGCCGGGCTCATCTGCCTCACAATGACGCTACCCTTGTCAGACGGCGGCAGAACCTCGTTTGCCAGAGCGATGCTGACAGCCGGTGTTTTCTCCCTCCTTGCCGTTCAGCTCATCAGCGACGAGAGTCGTGCGTTCACAAAGAACCTTCCCCTTCGGTGGCTGGCTCTGGCCGGGCTCCTCACAGTGTCCTCGTGCCTCGCGTCGATCTTCAAGGACTTCAGTGTGAAGGAAGCCCTGACACTTTGGAGCATCATTGCCGGGTCGATCCTCGCCGGTCATGTCGCCGTGCAGGGGCATCGTCGGTCGCTCATCGTCACAATCCTGGCGAGCGGGGTTCTCGTCACACTCCTCGCGGTCCCATCCTATCTGGCCGCTCCCGCGGGCTCCCAGGCGGCGTCGGCCCTCTCGGGCTCGTTCCATTACCCCAATGGACTCGGGAGCTTCCTATTGCTGATCGTTTTCCTGCCTTGCGCGTTTCTCTTCCATGGGGGAACGCGGTTGGCGTCAGTCGCCTCGGCCTGTGCGCTCGCGGTTCTTGGCGCCGCCTTGATCCTCACCCATTCTCGAGGGGTGTGGGCGGCCGGGCTGATCGCCCTGATCTTCTGGACAGCGGTCGAACGGAAGCTCATCTGGGCCCGCCGCGGGAGCATGGCGCTGGTGGCCCTTCTTCTGATCGGCCTCGTGCTTATTGCATCCAGGCGCCCCGCTGATATCGCGCCCCGCTTTGCTTCTCTCGCCGCGGCGACCTCGAGGGCAAGCGATGACCCGTCCTATCGGTGGCGGTGGGATATCTATGCCTGGACTGTTGATATCATCAAAGACCACCCGTGGATCGGGACGGGCATCGGGACATTTCCGATCGCCATCAAGCTCTATCAACGGGCCCCGTACGTCACCGGGCTGTATGCTCACAACCACTACCTCCAAACCGCGGCGGAGATGGGGTTCCCGGCTCTCACGGTGCTCGTGCTGTTTCTTGGATTTCTCTTCAGGCGGGGTTGGTGGATCGTGAGAGCAGCGGCACCTCAGGGCCACGAGCGGAGCCTGGCGCTTGGCCTGGCAGCGGGGCTCCTGGCCTCCGCGCTGCATGCCGCCGTGGACCTCGGGTGGAGCTATCCTGCTGTTGCCCTGCTGGTGGGAGTGGAAGTCGCCATACTGCTCGGACTGGCCCCTCGACCCTTGACCGTGGCAGAGCCCACGGCTTCGGGCCGAGCAAGCCTCAGGTCATTGCGGCCCATCCTTCTATCGCTGTGTCTCGTCATGGCGCTCCTTGCAGGCACACGGTATTATGCCGAATTCTTCCGCAATATCGGAAAGAAGGCACTGGATGTGGAGGAACGGGATCGGGCCATTGAGGCGCTCCGCTGGGCCTCGCGACTCAATCCCCTCTTCTACTCGCCGAGGCAGCTCCTCGCCCACGCCTACGCTGCCCAGGGAGATATGAGCAGCAGCCAGCGCGAGGCAGAGGCCGCCTTCCGACTCGACCGCTATGATGGAGACGCGTATCATGCGTTGGCTCGAATCCAGTGGCAGGCGGGGCAGCATGAAGAGGCGGAATCGGCATTCCTGTCCGCCGTAAAGCTGTTGCCCTACACGCGCCTGGTCTTCTATTCCGACCTTGCGGAATTCCTACTTGCGATGGGTAAGACGACCCATGCGCAGGCTTGGCTTGAGAAGGGGATCGAGACCTTCCGGCCGGAGACCGTCCTCAGCGCGGTTGCCCGATGTCTGGCGCCGGGCGATCGGTATCTCCTTGCCGGGATGTATCAGCGGATCGCCGAACTCTCTATCCAAGCAGGTAAGGCGCCGGAGGCGAACCGGTCCGAGGAGGTGAGCTCGCGGCTCGCCAGCCCTGCGACGGAGGAGATCTGCTTTCGGGCGATGACAGGACCGTACCTGTCGCCCGAATCGACGATTGTGGCCTATTGGCGTTCGAGGAGTGAGGCGGATCGGCCAGGGGTCATTGCGACCTTCGCGAGCGACGCGAACGAACGGTTTAAGGAGGAGTCTCTCTCGGCCTTGCCCGCTTCAATCGAAAAGGTCCAGGTGGGTTGGATCGTCAGTCTGGTCGGAAACGAAGATGCCGCGAAGGTCGGCTATGAGGTGAAGCTCCCTTCCCGTGATGGTACAGTGAGAAGGGCGGCATTCAGAGACTCGCTGGTGGTGGAACGCGGAGGCTGGAGGCTGCGTCACAGGGAGCCCGGACTAAAGTGACAGAAATTGTCACTCGTCGATCCGAGACGTGTTACGGCATCCGGTGCATGGGGCGTGATCGCTAGATTGAAGAGTAGATTGCAGGGGTTGGATGGGCCGATCGCCTGGTCGAATTCAGTCTGTAACCAATTGGTTATAATGGGAAAATCTGAATCTTCTCGCAGGAACTCCGACTATTCTCCCTGGAGTGACAAGATTGGCATGGAGGTTGCTCCTCCGTATCAGCAGGGATTAACGGTAAAGGCCTCAGGCGGCCTTAGTTCACATTA
>CAZCMC010000075.1:0-7987 GCA_964499665.1 uncultured bacterium
CCGGCAGCCTCCCCGGATCGAACTGGACATCGACGACCGGCCCGATCACCTGCACAATCTTCCCTGCATTCATCATCCCGCTCCTACGCTCCGCTTGTCTATGAACTGTGAACTCTGAACCATGAACCCGTTACCCACGCGCCTGTCGCAGCGCCTCTGCGCCGCCCACCACCTCGAGCAGCTCTCTCGTGATCCGTTCCTGGCGAGCCTTGTTGAACTGCAGCGTGAGCAGGTCGATCATCTCCGAGGCGTTCTTCGTCGCCGCCTCCATGGCCGTCATCCGGGCCCCGTACTCTCCGGCCAGCGACTCCATCAGCGCCCTGTAAACCTGGACCTCCACATGCTTGGGCAGCAGGCTCTCCAGGATCGCCGCCGGCGACGGCTCGTAGATGAAGTCGATGGCGGCCAACTCTTCCGGGGGTTGCAAGGGCTCGATGGGGAGCAGCCGCTCGACCACGACCCGCTGAGTTGCCACCGACTTGAACTCATTGTAGACCAACTGGATCTCGTCCGCCTCCTCGGCCACGTAGGCCTTCGCGAGCTCTTGCCCCAGAGCGGCCGCATGGGCATACGCCAGTTTGTCGAAGAAGCCGATCTGCTCCGACCGGATCGTATAGGGCCGACGCCGGTAGAAGTCGCGGGCCTTCCGTCCAACCACAATCAGGGTCATCGCAACCTCGCCGTCCGTTGCACGGAGCAGCTCCAGAGACCGACGCATGATATTGCTGTTGAAGGCGCCGCAGAGCCCCTTATCGGCCGCGATGACGACGAGCGTCTTCCTGCCCGCATCCCGCCGCTGGAGCAGCGGGTGGGATTGGGGGTCGGCCCTGAGGGCCAGGCTGCCCAACACCTCCTGCATCTTGAAGGCGTAGGGGCGTGCCTCCAGGATGCGCTCCTGAGCCCGGCGCAGCTTCGCCGCCGCCACCAGCTTCATCGCCTTGGTGATCTGCTGGGTGCTCTTGACCGACGCGATGCGCCGCTTAATATCGCGTAGTGTGGCCATTACATCACCATGGGCTCACAGAGATTTGTTGCCCTCTCCCTTCTAGGGAGAGGGTTTGGGTGAGGGTCCTCCGCTGCCCTGGCGATCTCCTCCATGACAACGTCCGCACTATGCAAGACATCATTGTTCCAGAACCGCAGTATTCGATAGTCTTGTCTGAGAAGAAAAACAGTCCGTTGGAGATCGGATTCCTCCTGCGCTAGATGCTGACCGCCGTCTACCTCCACCACAAGCTGCCGTTCAGGACAACAAAAATCGACAACATGCCTGCCGATAGCGTGCTGACGCCGGAACTTGGCCCCGCCCACCTGGCGGCTCCGTAGCCTTGACCAGAGCTCACGCTCGGCATCGGTTTGCTGCCGACGCAATCGCCGGGCACGGTTCTTGAGGTCGGTCACCCGGCCCCCTCACCCAAACCCTCTCCCCACCGGGGAGAGGGGTGAAGAAAAATGGGACTGCCGGCTTCGCGTATCGGGTTCACTCGAAACCCAAAACCCGTAACTCGCAACTCGTCTTTATGCGGCCTTTCTGGCCGCTAGGAACTCGGCCCTGCACTCCCCGATCGCCTTGTCGATCTGGGCCCGGAGCGCCTCACTCAGCTCCCGCTTCTCCCGGATCTCCTGGAAGATGTTCGGATACCGACCCTCGACGAAGGCGTACAGCGTGTCCTCGAAGGCCGCCACCGCTTCGACGGGAAGCTCATCCAGGTGGCCAGCCGTCCCGGCATGGATGATCAGGACCTGGCGCTCCACGGCAAGCGGCATGTACTGCCCCTGCTTCAAGACCTCGACCATCCGGGCACCCCGGTTGAGCTGGGCTTGGGTCGCCTTGTCGAGCTCGCTCCCGAACTGAGCGAACGCGGCCATCTCCCGATACTGGGCGAGGTCCAGCCGGAGCTTGCCCGCCACCTGCCGCATCGCCTTGATCTGGGCAGACCCGCCGACCCGCGAGACAGACAGCCCCACGTTGATGGCCGGCCGAATACCGGCGAAGAACAGGTCGTTCTCCAGATAGATCTGCCCGTCGGTGATGGAGATGACGTTGGTCGGGATGTAGGCGGAGACGTCGCCGAGCTGTGTCTCGATGATCGGCAAAGCGGTGAGCGAGCCGCCCCCCAGCTCGTCGTTGAGCTTGGACGCACGCTCCAGCAGGCGTGAGTGAAGGTAGAAGACGTCGCCGGGGTACGCCTCCCTGCCGGGTGGTCTGCGCAGCAGCAGCGACAGTTGACGGTAGGCCTGGGCGTGCTTGGACAGGTCGTCGTAGATGCAAAGGGCGTGACGCCTGGAGTCGCGGAAGAACTCGCCCATGGCACAGCCCGCGTACGGGGCGATGTACTGCAGCGGGGCCAGCTCTGACGCCGTCGCCGCAACGACAGTCGTGTAGGCCATGGCACCGGCATCCTCCAGCGTCTTCACCACCTGAGCCACAGTGGAACGCTTCTGCCCTACGGCGACATAGATACAGAAGACCTCCTTGCCCTTCTGGTTGATGATCGTATCGATGGCGATCGCGGTCTTGCCGGTCTGCCGGTCGCCGATGATCAACTCTCGCTGACCGCGGCCGATCGGAATCATGGCGTCGATCGCCTTGATGCCCGTCTGGAGCGCCTCCTTGACCGGTCGCCGGTCCACAACGCCGGGGGCGAACCGCTCGATGGGCCGAGATTCCTTCGCGTCGATCGGCCCCTTGCCGTCGATCGGCTGGCCGAGGGCGTTCACCACCCGCCCGACCAGCGCATCGCCGACCGGCACGGCGGCGATCCGGCCCGTCCGCTTTACGAGGTCTCCCTCTTTGATCGCCTCGGCCTCGCCGAGCAGGACGGCGCCGACGTTGTCCTCCTCGAGGTTCAGGACCAGGCCAAAGACCTCGTGGGGGAACTCCAGAAGCTCGCCGGCCATCGCCTTTTCCAGCCCATAAATGCGGGCAATCCCGTCGCCCGTTTCGATGACGGAACCGACTTCGGCCACATCGACGGCCGACTCGTAGCCGGCCAGTTGCTTCTTGATGATTTCGCTGATCTCTCCCGCACTGATCTGCGCCATGCCGTCACCCTTTCAGCAATTGCTCCCGCATCCGCCTCAGTTGGGTTCTGAGAGAGCCATCGTAGATCGTGCTGCCGACCTGAGCCACCACCCCGCCCATGATCTCGGAATCAATCCGCGTCTCCAGATAGATCTCCTTCCCGATCGCCATCCCCAGACGGGCCCGGAGCCCCTCAAGCGTCGGCTCCGGCAGCGGCGCGGCGGAGGTCACCGTGGCCTTCGCCCGGTTGAGCCGCTCGTCTATGAGCCCCTCATACGCGAGGACGATCTCCGGAAGATGGAGGAGCCGTCTCTTCTCCAAGATCAAGCCAAGGAAGTTGGCGCTGAGCGGCTGGACCTCCGCCCGCTCCGCCAAGGACTGGAGGACGCGCCGTTTGTCGGCCAGTGGGATCCCGGGATTCGCAAAGAAGGACGCCGCTTCCCGATTCTGCTTGAGCAGCCCCGCGATGGTGTGAAGGTCGCGCCCAACCGGTTCCAAGATGCCTCTCTCGGCCGCGACGTCGCCCAGAGCCCTGGCATATCGCCTGGAGACGCCACCGGCCCTCACCGGCCGGCCCCGATCTCTTGAACGACCTGCTCGGCGAGGCGGCGGTCGTCATCGGTCGTGAGGCTCCGCCCAATCAGCCGCTCCGCGACCCCAAGCGAGAGCCCGACCACCTCCGCCCGGAGCTCGGCCTTGGCCCTTTTCACCTCCTGCTCTATCTGGGCCTTGGCCTCCGTCAAGAGGCGCGCGGCCTCGTCGCGCGACACCTTCAGGAGCCGTTGTCGCTCCTCTTCCACCTCACGGACCGCCGATTCCCGCAACGCAGCCGCCTCGCGCCGGGTGGCCGCGATTCGCGCCTCGTACTCCTGCTGCGCGTTGGCCGCCGCCTCTCTGGCCGCCTTGGCCTCCTCCAGGGAGCGCTTGATGCCATCGGCGCGCGTTGCCAGGAACTGGGTGAGCGGCTTGTAGAGGAATCGGTGGAGGAGGACGATCAGGATGAGGAAGTTCACCATCTGCACGAGCAGCGTCATGTTCAGATTGATGATCCCGCCCTGCTCCTCCCCCTTGGCCCCTTCCGAGGCCAGCGACGGGAAGGCCACCAGAAGCGCCAGGCCCAGGAACATGGCCGCCATCACGATCAAGGTCGTTCGATCCTTCATCATGGCTTTCGATCCTCCATCCCTTCATCCCTATTGTCGGGGGACAACGAACGCACCAGAAGATAGCCACCCATGCCGATCTGAACGGCCAGGAGACCCAGTGCCAGCCCGATCAGATTCACCGGCAGGTAACGAACCACGAGGAAAAGAAGGACTGCTGCCCCCAACAGCCTGACGAGCGACCCGACCCACCAGCCCCGCTGGCCACGCCGCTCGGAACTTGGCTGCTCCGTGAAGCGGGCAACCGTGGCAACGATGAGCCGAAGGCTGCCGAGGCTCACCAGGGCGCCAGCGGCAAAGCCCAGCGCCCACCCCCATAGCCTGAAGAGCCCGAATGCGGCAAGTCCGGAGGCGACAACGCCGCCCGTGGCCACCAGGGTGCCTCGGACGAACCGCTCCCGCTCCTCCATTGGATTCACAGGCAACAGGGCAAAAAAAGAGGCCGGTCCGCCCTCGGCGGACCGGACAGCTCTCGGGATCGTGAAAAGCGGCTCAAGCTTGCCCGATGGGCCGCGGTTTGTCAAGCCTTTTTCGGCCACGAAAAGCGCCAGAAGGCAAGACTCGAGGATGGTCCTTACTGTGCCACGGTGCCGCCGCCCACCACCAGGTCGGGGTCCGAAGCGTCGTAGAACACCGCCGCTTGCCCGGGCGACGCCAACCGCTGCGGCTCCCGCCACCGGACCCGTATGCGGCCATCGCTTAGGGGGGCGAGGTCGGCCGGAGCGGCCGCCTGTCGATACCTGACCATCACCCGGGATGGTCGCTCCTCCGTCAGGCGGTCCCAGGCGACAAAGTTGGGCCTCTCGGCCACAAACTCCCGGCTCATCAACTGGTCCGCCTTCCCCACCACGACATCGTTGGTCTGCGGTTCCAGCCGGATGACGTAATAGGGGCCATCCCCGCCGATCCCCAGCCCGCCACGCTGGCCGACGGTATACATCGCCAGCCCCTGGTGCCGGCCGAGAACCCTTCCCGTGCCGTCCTTGATGGCGCCAGGCTGAAGGCGGTCACCGCAGCGCTCTTTCAAGAAGGTCCGATAGTCCCCCGGGACGAAGCAGATCTCCTGGCTGTCGGGCTTCGCGGCCACCTTCAGCCCAATGGCTGCGGCCCGCTCCCGGACCTGCTCCTTGGTCATTTCCCCGACCGGAAATCGGGTCCGCGCAAGCTGGGCTTGCGTCAGGTTGTAGAGAAAATAGCTCTGGTCCTTCCCGGGGTCCCGGGCGCGACGGAGAAGATGGCGGCCGGTTGTGCTGTCGTGGTCTATTCGAGCGTAATGCCCGGTCGCGAGAAACTCCGCCCCCAGTCCCAGCGCCCTGCGGAGCAGCGAGCCGAACTTCACGCGCCCATTGCAGAGCACACAGGGGTTGGGCGTCCGGCCTTCAACGTAGGCCGTGGAGAACTCCTCGATCACCTCGCGGTCGAACTCCCGCTCGTAGTTCAACACATAGTGAGGGATCCCAAGCTGGGCAGCCACAAGCCTGGCGTCTTCCACGTCCCTTGGAGAACAGCAGGTCTCGAAGCGCTCCCGGCCGTTGCCCGACCGCTGTGACGGCAGGAGGCGGAGGCTGATCCCGACCACCTCGAACCCGTCTTCGTGAAGGAGCGCCGCGGCCAGCGAGCTGTCCACTCCCCCGCTCATCGCCACCACGACCCGCCGCTTCCGCTTCATGGTGATTTCCCGCTCATGCGAACGCGAGGGCGGGCTCGGGGTGGCCGGCGGCTGCGGCCCGGATCCGATCCACCACTGCGGGCAGGAGATCGATGAGTCGCTCGATGTCGTCCTGCGTCGTCCCGAACCCCAGAGAGAATCGAAGGGCGCCCCCGTGGCTCTCCGGCTTCCACCCCATGGCCTGAAGGACGTGCGATGGCTCCAGGGACCCTGAGGTGCAGGCGGCCCCGGCCGCAACCGCGATCCCTTCGAGGTCGAGGGCAAGGATCAACGACTCCTCGTCCGCCCCCCGAAACGAGATATTGGAGGTGTTGGGCAGCCGCTGCTCCCGATGGCCATTGCGCCGTGTCCCCTCGATTCGGGAAAGGATGGCCCCCTCAAGGCGATCCCTGAGCATCGTCAGGCGCTCGGTCTCAGCACGCGTAGACGCCAGACAGAGCTCCGCCGCGCGCGCCAATCCAACGGCCGCCGCAACATTCTCGGTCCCGGGCCGGCGACCGCGCTCTTGCTGGCCCCCATGGAGATGAGGGACCATCCTTGTCCCGGGCCGGACGTAGAGGGCCCCGATCCCCTTGGGACCATAGATCTTGTGGCCGGAAATGGAGAGCAGATCTACACCAAGCGATTCGACGTCGATCGGAACGCGCCCGAATGTCTGGACCGCGTCGGTATGGAAGACGATCCCCCGCTCACGCGCGAGCTCTGCCGCCTCGGCGATCGGGAAGACCACCCCGGTCTCGTTATTCGCGTGCATCAGCGAGATCACCGTGGTGTCCGTGCGCAGCGACCGCCGCAGCGTCTCGGAGTCGATCAGCCCCTCTTCATCAACCGGCAGAAGGGTGACATCGAACCCCTGCTCCTCGAGGGACTTACAGGTGTTGATCACGGCGTGGTGCTCGACCGCAGAGGTGACGAGATGCCGCCCGCGATCCCGGGCAGCCCAGGCAGCCCCCTTCAGGGCCAGATTATCCGCCTCGGTCCCGCTTGAGACGAACACGATGCTGTCCTTGTCCTTTGCGCCCAAGGCAGACGCCACAACCTCGCGCGCCTGCTCCAGCGCCTGTTTCGCCTCCCGTCCCCACCCGTGAATCGAGTTGGCATTGCCGAATCGCCCTTGGAGGTACGGCAACATCGCCTCCAGGACCTCCGGCCGCATCGGAGTCGTCGCATTATGATCGAGATAGATCTTCATCTGGTTCACTGTTCACGGTTGACGGTTCACAGATGACAGTTAACGGTCCACAGCTTAAGGATAAGACACACACCTGCGCGGTGCTTCCGTCCGTCAACCATCAACTGTGAACCGTCAACGGTTTTACCGAGCCTCGGCGCTCTGGAGCTCCTCCTCTTCCCGCTTCTGACCGAGGCGGACCACCTTGGCCTCCTCGCGCCGCATCTCGCATGTGCCGTTGAACACCGCCCCGTCGCTCACGACGAGCGTCGGGGTCTTGATGGTGCCCGAGACCTGCGCTGTCGCCAACAGCTCCACCCGCTTTCTGGCCACGATGTTTCCCTCTACCCGTCCGTTCACAACGAGGGATCCAACCTGAATCTCCGCCCGGACCGCCGCCGACTGCCCGATGATCAGCAGATCGCCCCCCGAGACATCCCCTTCGAAGCGTCCGTCAAGGCGGACCGCCCCCTCGAATTGAAGGGTTCCGCTGAAGCTGGTCCCCTCGCCCAGAAACGCCCGAATATCGCCGAAATCCTGAGATGGTGTCGCTCGCTTCGAAAACACAGGCCCCTCCTCGGAATCGGATATGTGAGAGTCACGATCTCATTCGTCATGCAGAGCCAACTCTAACACAGGGCGCCTGGAGTCGTCAAACCCCCTCTTGGTCTGGACGCACCTTCCGGAGTCAAGGATGGCGGGTGTGCCGGAGACATTGCGAACGGGTTCATGTCTGCCTCAGCACGTCAACCTGCCGTATATGCAGGAGGGAGAACGGGAGGGGATCGTCGAGGGCGATCTGGGGGGCGCAGCGGCGGGACCGGGAGAACACCCGGGATCTGCGGCCGCCTCTGGGCCTTGCGGCCTCCCCACGCGGGGTGCCGCTGCCGCAGGACCACTACCCTCCCCGTCACTCACCGTGCCGCAGCCCTCCACCCTTCGCTTGACCCCCCTCCTTT
>CAZCMC010000076.1:0-4048 GCA_964499665.1 uncultured bacterium
TCAAGGGCGACGCCGTTGGAGCGTGCGATCTTTTTCCCCCACTTCTGAGGCCAGCGCCTTCTTATAGGAAATCAGCTTGCGTCGCAGCACTGCATCTGAGAGCGCCAGGATCTGGGCGGCCATAATCCCCGCGTTTCTGGCGCCCGGTTCACCGATCGCCATGGTTGCAACCGCGACCCCCCCTGGCATCTGGGCGACGGAGAGAAGGGAATCAAGTCCTTTAAGGGGGCTGGAGGCCAGCGGCACCCCGATGACCGGGAGAGTGGTCTGGCCCGCGATGACGCCAGCCAGATGAGCCGCGCCGCCGGCGCCGGCGATGATTACTCGGATCCCTCGCGCTTCGGCCTTCTTGACATACTCCAGGGCGGCATGGAGAGAGCGGTGGGCAGAGCAGATCTTGAGCTCGAACGGGATGCCGAACCGATCGAGCGCCTTGGCGGCCGCCTCCATCACGGGGAGGTCCGAGTCGCTCCCCATGACGATTCCGACCAAGGGTCGCTTTGCCATGGGCCTAGGATGTGCGGTCAAGGGCGCGCCGCCCGATGTCTGTCCTGTAGTGCGCGCCCTCCCAGTGAATCCTTTTCGCTGCACGGTAGGCGCCTGCGATCGCATCGCGAATATCCCGTCCGAGGGCGGTCACCCCGAGAACCCGACCCCCAGCGGTCACCACCTGGTCATTCTTGCGGCTTGTGCCCGCGTGGAAGACCAAGACCCCTGGCTCCGCAGCCGCCTCTCGGAGCCCGGAAATCGGAAATCCCTTCTCATACGGGCCCGGATAGCCCGCTGAGGCCATGACGACGCAGACGCTCGGATCAGGGTTCCACTCGATTGTCTTCTCGTGGAGTCGCCCCTCCACCCCCGCCTCCAGGATCGGGACAAGATCCGATTCCATTCGGATCAGGAGCGGCTGCGCCTCTGGGTCGCCGAATCTGGCATTGAACTCCAGCACCCTGACCTCACCCGCCTTGATCATAAGGCCCGCGTAGAGGACCCCCTTGTAGCGTCGGCCCTCCGCCGCCATCCCTTTGACCGCGGGGATCATCACGCGCTCCATGACCTGCCTGTGTATCGACTCGGTGATGACAGGGGCGGGGGAATAGGCGCCCATTCCACCAGTGTTGGGGCCTTGGTCGTCATCGAAGACTCGTTTGTGGTCTTGGGACGACGCCATCGGCAAGACCGTCTGCCCGTCCGTGAACGCGAGAAAGGAGGCCTCCTCTCCATCCAGGTACTCCTCGATGACGACCCGTTCGCCGGCGTCTCCGAAGACCCGTTCCTCCATGATCTTCTTGACGGCGTCAAGGGCCTCCGACACCTCCATGCAGACGATCGCTCCCTTTCCCGCCGCCAGACCGTCGGCCTTGACAACGATGGGCGCCCCAATGTCCTGGATGTACCGCCTGGCGTCTTCCGCCCGATAAAACGACTGAAAGAAGCCGCTGGGGATTTGGTACTTCTTCATGAGATTCTTCGCGAAGACCTTGCTCCCCTCGATGATGGCCGCGTCCTTGCTTGGGCCGAAAATGCGGAGTCCGCGGCGCTCGAACTCATCCACGATGCCCAAAGTAAGGGCCACCTCGGGCCCGACGACGGTCAGGTCGATCCGTTTCCGCTCAGCGAAATCGGCCAGCGGTCGGATGTCGGAGGTGCTAATATTGACGCTCTCGGCGACCTCGCTGATCCCGGCGTTTCCCGGCGCGGCCCAGACCTTGGCCACTCTCGGGCTCTGGGCGATTTTCCAGGCGAGCGCATGTTCTCTCCCACCGGAGCCGATCACGAGCACTTGCATGGACCTTCCTGATCCTCCTCCGATCCCTGATTCAGTGGCGGAAATGTCGAATCCCCGTGAAGACCATGGCGATGTCGGCCTCATCGGCCGCCTGGATCACCTCTGTGTCACGAATGGAACCGCCCGGCTGGATGATCGCTGTGACACCGGCTGCCGCTGCCGCATCGACCCCGTCGCGAAACGGAAAGAAGCCGTCTGACGCCAGGACAGTTCCGCGGGTGGGGGAGGCGGCCTTCATCACCGCGAGGCGGCAGGCGTCCACCCGGCTCATCTGTCCGGCGCCGATTCCTACCGTGGCTTGCTCGTTCGCCAGGACGATCGCGTTTGACTTGACGTGCTTTGCCACCTTCCAGGCAAAGCGGAGGGCTCGCATTTCTCCCATGGTGGGTGGACGGCGCGTCACGGTTCGAACGTCGTCGAGGTTCAGGTCGAGGGCGTCGCATTCCTGCACCAACATACCGCCGGCGATCGACCGAAGCTCTCTGCCCGGCTGATCGGCGCGCATCATGCCGGGCCAGGGTTCGATCTGGAGGAGTCGCAGCGCCTTCTTTTCCTTGAGGGTGGCGAGCGCCGCCTCCTCGTAGCCAGGGGCAACGATCGCCTCCACAAAGGTGGCGCTTAGCTCCCCAGCCGTCTCTACATCCACGGCACGGTTGAGCCCGAGCACCCCCCCGTAGGCCGAAGCGGGATCGGCGGCCCTGGCATGGAGATAGGCATCGATCAACCGAGAAGCATGGCCGACGCCGCAGGGGTTGGTGTGCTTGACGATGACGGCGACCGGCTCCTCGAATTCTCTCGCGAGGGCGAGGGCCGCGTCCAGGTCCAAGAGGTTGTTAAACGAGAGCTCCTTACCTTGAAGCTGTTTGGCGGATGCTACAGAGGGCTCGTCGGCCTCGGCGCCTCGGTAGAGGGCCGCCCGCTGATGCGGATTCTCGCCATAGCGAAGGGACTGTGCCTTGAACAGGCGGAGATCGAGGACGTCCGGAAGCGTGCTCTCTCCACCCGTCCCGATGTTCCGCTCAAGGTAGCCCGCGATCAGCGCATCGTAGCGGGCAACATGCGCAAAGGCTTTCCTGGCCAGATGGAGTCGCGTAACTCTCGAAAGACGGCCTTTATACTGCCGCAGCTCCGCGAGCAGCCCGGTGTAATCACCCGGATCAACAAGCACCGCGACATCCTCGAAATTCTTCGCCGCAGCCCGGATCAGGCTTGGCCCACCGATGTCGATCTGCTCCACTGCCTGCTCGAAGGAAACGTTTGTCCGGGCGACCGTGGCCTCGAAGGGATACAGGGTGATGACCACGAGGTCGATGGGAGCGATGGCATGCTCTCGCAGTTGCCTCAGATGCTCCGGCTCGCTTCGACTCGCCAAGATGCCTGCGTGAATCTTCGGATGGAGCGTCTTGACCCTCCCGTCCAACATCTCTGGGAAGCCCGTGATGTCGGCCACATCCACCACGGCAACTCCCGCCTGTCTCAGAGCGCGTGCCGTTCCGCTGGTTGACAAGATCTCGATCGTGAGATCCCTCAGCGCCGCCGCAAGTTCGATCACCCCACTCTTGTCCGAGACGCTGACCAATGCACGCCGGACATGCACCAACCCTTGATCGGACCGATGCTCATTCGGGACGGTCATGGGTTTATCGCCCCCCAGTTCCGCCTTTCATCCTGCTCGGAGGCCGGAATCCCATGGCAGAATACCCGCCGGCCTCGAACCTCCAGCCGCCCCTCGGCAAACAGTTGGATCGCCCTTGGGTAGATCTGATGCTCATAGCTGAGGATTCGTGCCGAGAGGCTCTCGTCGGTGTCGTTGTCCAGCACCGGGATCACTGCCTGGATGATGATGGGGCCCGTATCTGTCCCCTCGTCCACGAAATGAACGGTGCAGCCGGAGAACTTCGCTCCGTGCTTCAGCGCCTTGCGTTGAACATGAAGGCCAGGAAAGGCGGGGAGGAGTGCGGGGTGAATATTCATGATCCTATTCCGGTATTCGCGGACAAACAGCGAGCTCAGGAGTCGCATGAACCCCGCGAGGCAGACCAGATCGACGTCGCGCTTCCGAAGCAGGTCGATGATGGCCTCGTCAAATCCTTCCTTGGTTTCAAATAGCCTCGGATCGACGAACGCGGCCTCGATTCGGTGTGTTCGTGCTCGATCGAGGGCGAACGCATCGGCAACGTCACTGATCACAATGCCGACGACCGCGTCGATCCGGCCGGCTTGGCTGGCATCGATGATCGCCTGGAGGTTGCTCCCTCG
>CAZCMC010000076.1:4148-7889 GCA_964499665.1 uncultured bacterium
GGTTCGATGGGTCGGAGAGAAGATATCAAAAAGCGAAGGCATGAGCAAGAGGATTATGGGTCGAGTTTCGGGAGGCTGAAGCTGGTGATTCCCCCCATCCCTTCCTTTTCTTTCAGGAGAGAAGGCTTCGCCCTGAGGGCTCAGCCCGAAGGGTGAGGTGGAGGGGGACGGCACACGTTGTTGGGCGCAGGAAACCGAGCACCTAAGTGCAGCCGGATCGCGGTGCTCCCGGCGCGCGCTGGGGCACGAGCGTGCACGCGAACGTCGACGGCTGAGCTCGGTATTGGTCAAGGATCGTCGCGAGCCGCGCAAGTGTGCGATCGCGCTTGGCGAGGCCGATTCCGTAGATCGCCAGGTCGTTGACAAGCCGGACGTAGAAGACGTGCTGGGCATCCCCGCCGTCACGCATGCATGGGGTCGGTTTCTGCGTCAAGCGCAAGAGTGAACCAAAGACCTTCACGTATTCCTCCAGGATCGGTTCATCACAGAGGTCACGGGGCACCTCGGGGAAACGGGCGAGAAATTCCTCGACCGTCATCGGTGCTTGGACGGATCCGGTGTTCTTCCTGGTCGTCGGCGGATGGCAGGTCTCCATGGTCTTCACACCTCCGGAGGGACTACGGCGTTCAGGATCCACCCGAAGGATAGACTTTCTTGCGTTCTTTGTCAAATGCGGATCATAGCCGTGTAGAACTGGGTGCGGGAAATCCCGAAGAACCGACAGGTCTGACTGACGTTATATGTGCCAGCAGGGCCGCCGGCCCACTTCCCGCTTGACTTCAACGATGCCACCTATTAATGTCGGACGCAAAGGGAGGCCGCGCTCGCCGCAGGCAGACGCCCCGCTTGTGCGTCCGTTGCAGTAGCAGACGAGGTGTGAATGTCGGTCTTAGCAGTCGAGAGCGGTCGCTAGAATTTGGCCCGCGACCCAAGGAGGCGTAAGAGATGGCTCTATTTGGGCAGCAGCCCCGGAAAGAAGAACCCGTGACGAAACCCGAGCCGAGAGTCGAGTCGCCGTCCGAGCGTGTGGTGACATTCCCGCCCGGACCGGTGCGACGTATGGAGGAACAGTCGATGGCGATGACGCAACCAAAGCCGTCCGAGTCAGTCCTGGCCGCGGGCTTGACGATCGAGGGCAAGATCGAGGGAAACGGCAACATCCGTGTGGCGGGCCGGTTCAAGGGACACGTCAACGTCAAGGGTGAGCTGACGATCGAGCCGGGCGCCACGATCGACGGAGAGGTGAATGCTGAGACCGTTCTGGTCGGGGGCGAGGTGCGGGGGCAGATCATCTCCTCGTCGCGCGTCGAGTTCAAGGAGTCGGGAACCCTCATCGGCGATCTGAAGGCCGGAAGTTTGACGGTGGCGGCGGGGTCGAAGATGCGGGGAAAGGTCGAGTTCGGGTGGAAGGAGGGCGAGATCGAGGACGCGCCTCCAAGCGAGGGCGGGTCCGCGTTCGCGCGATGACCGTGCATGGGGTGACCGGCGAGGCCTGGAACTGCCCTCACTGCGGCGAGCGGATCCTTCGGAGCGCGGTAACCTGCCCGGCGTGCCAACGCCACCTGCGGCTCGACGCCGTCACCCTCGCGCGACACGACCAGGCTATAGTGTGCCCGCTCAGCGTTGATGGCACGATCCGGCACCCCGGCACCGAGGCGGCTTGGGAGTACACGGTGCTCATTGAGGTCCATGATGATGTGGGAGAGATGCTGGCCAGGCGCGTTGTGGGAGTGGGGGCGCTGGGGCCGGGCGAGACGCGAACGTTCACCCTCCGTGTCGAGGTGCTTGTTCCAGAAAAGTCCACGCTGACTGCGGCTTCCTGACTGGGCTGCCCGCCAGGATTAGCACCACGCCTCGTACTGGGCGCGTGGGGTCCAGCCTCAATTCTCCCTCCTCAGGAGTTTCGCAACGCTGCTTTATAGGTCTGCCCTGGGCGGTGAATTGTAACAGTACAGCTGGGGCCCGACGAATCCATGATGCGAGAGTTAGCCCGCTCGTTGTATGCAAAGGCGTAGAGGAGATTTTTCAGGACATGATCGCATACCTCATCTTGGTACATCGGTATCCTAACCAGTTCAAAAGGCTCTTTAGGGCAATTTACCATCCCGCCAACCATTACCTGGTTCATGTGGATAAGAGATCAGGCGTTGGATTACAGACGGAGATACAAGATTTCTTGTCAGGTTTTCCTCACGCATCCTTGCTGAAGAGCGAAAGCACTCTTTGGGGGGGATACAGCCTGGTAGATGCTGAATTGCGAGGCATTAAGGAGTTATTGAAGATGGGCTTGAAATGGGAATTCTTCATAAACCTTAGCGGACAGGATTTCCCTCTAAAATCGCTAACGTACATCCAGGATTTTCTGGGCCGCAATATAGGAAGAGATTTCCTCAAGGTGGCTCATCAGAGCAAGTTCCGCCCTGATACACTATCTCGAATAGCGAACTACGTTACCGAGTCTGGTGATAGCATACTAAGCACGCCTATTCGTAAGCGGCCGTATCTTCGATGTGTGACTCCCTATATTGGAAATCAGTGGATGATCTTGAGCCGGAAGTTCTGTGAATTTGTATCCTATAGTCCTGAGGTCGAAAGGTTCAAGAGATTCTATCGGCACACCTTCATCGCTGATGAAGGGTTCTTTCAGACCGTAATAATGAATACCAGTTACAAGGGAACTATCGTGAACGACGATAAAAGGACCATTGACTGGGTGCCGCTAGGAATAATCAAGTTACGTCCAAGAGACTTCACATCCAACGACGCCGATTTCTTGATGGCAAGTCCAGGCTTGTTCGCCCGCAAATTCGACGCAACCGTTGATGGAGGCATCTTGAGTATCTTGGAGTCAAATCTATCGTAGCCATTTTGCCTTATCACGGCGAGCGGGCTAACAAGCGCGTGAAGCTGACGAGCCGCGGCGGAGTAGGCATCGTGCGGGCGTCCGCTTGCACTGTGGCCGCCGCGCCTCGCAGCTTACGCGCGTGTTACACAGTCCCCTGTGGGCCAACGGGCACAACACCGCAGGAGCGATAGGCCTTGTTAGAGCCTGGCTTTCCATTGAAAGCAATGACATGCGAAATCTTCTTGACACAGAATATCCTTCAAGATATAAAAGACGAGTAATCCAATCGACATAATTTAGTATTAGGCTGTGGATAGAGAATGAAGATTTCCACGAAAGGTGATTACGCGACTCGAGCGATGCAAGATCTAGCCTTGCATTATGATAAAGGGCCTATTCAAATTGAAGAGATCGCCCGACGGCAACATCTCCCTGTCCGTTACCTGGAGCAGATCCTATTGAGTCTGAAGCGCGCCGGGTTTCTGGAGAGCAAGCGCGGGGTGAGCGGGGGGTACTACCTGGCCAAGCATCCCCGAGAGATTACGATGGGAGGCATCATCAGGGCCACCGAGGGCCCCATTCTGCCGATCTACTGCGTTGGCAGCGGGAAGAAGCGGGAAATCTGCATCGAGGAGCCTCACTGCAGCCTGCGCGATATCTGGGCTGATGTCCGTGATGCCGTGTCTAGGATTGTAGACCATATCACGCTGGATGACCTGTGCCAGCGCATCAGAGAGAAACGAGAGCGGCAGGGTGTGAGCTACCACATCTAGTGCCGTTCCAACTATTTGCGCTAAATATGGTGAGGTTAGTGCCGTTCCAACCTGATCCGCCTAACATGACAATGACCCGCAGACATCTGGATCGGCCGTCGCAAAACCTTGTCATTTGTCCGA
>CAZCMC010000077.1:0-7721 GCA_964499665.1 uncultured bacterium
CCTTGGGCAGAAAGTCGATCGTATACTCGCTCCCCCGGTACAGTTCGGTGTGCCCTTTCTGGCGGCCGAAACCCTTGACCTCGCTGACGGTCAGCCCCTGAATACCCACCTCGGCCAGTGCGCTCTTCACTTCATCGAGCTTGAAGGGCTTGATAATCGCCTCGATCTTCTTCATCAGACAACCTCCCGTCTCTGAAGGCGTTCACATTCCTGGCTTGTGATAATACGCCCAGTCAATACTCTAACACACCTCTATCCTCAGCGTCTGCCTCGTGTGAAAAGCAAGTCATATGCCAAGATGCCTCGCCCCCTTCCATCCGCGCCAGGGCTCCACCGATCCACGAAACCCGCGTTCTTGCTGGCTATCAGGCTCTATTCCCTTTTGCCAAGCTCACCGCCTTGCCAAAGGTTTGCGCAGCGCCCCTCAGGTCTGACCTCTTTTTATGCAGCTAGAGCCGCGCCCCCCTGAGGTACTTGGCCGCATCCTCGGGCAGGACAGGATTGATGTAAAAGCCGGTCCCCCACTCGAACCCGGCGACCTTGGTGAGCGTCGGCATAATCTCCAGGTGCCAGTGATAATGGTTCACCTCGGTCTCCTGGAGCGGCGAATTGTGAATCAGGTAATTATACGGCGGGTTGATCAGCACCTGTTCCATCCTGCCAAGGACCTCCTTCAAGATCTGCGAGCAACTCACCAGATCGGGTTTCTGCGCGTCCTGGAAGAACGGCTCGTGCGCTCTGGGCAAGATCCAGCTTTCGAACGGGAAGCGTGAGGCAAAGGGGGCGATCGCGACGAACTCGTCGTTCAGGGCGATCACCCTGGTCTCCTGCTGCAGCTCCTGACGGACGATGTCACAATAGATGCATCGCTCCTTGTAATCGAAATAGGCCTTCGCTCCATCCACCTCTTCTCTGGCCCGCTTGGGCACGATCGGGGTGGCGATGAGCTGGGAATGGGGGTGCTCCAACGAGGCGCCGGCCTGCTCACCGTGGTTCTTGAAGATCAGGATGTATCGGAGGCGATCATCCTTCCTAAGATCGAGAATCCGGTCCCGGTATGCCCACAGGACATCCTCCACTCGCTCCCGGGGCATGGCCGACAGAACGTCATCATGGTTGGGGGATTCGATGATGACCTCGTGGGCGCCGATCCCGTTCATCCTGTCGTAGATCCCGTCACCCTGCCGATCCAGTTCTCCTTCGATTTGAAGGGCAGGGAACTTGTTGGGAACGACGCGAACCTGCCAGCCCTGGCGGTTGGGAAGGCCCCCGTCCTTCCGGTAGGCCATGATCTCCGGAGGGGTTTTATCTTCGTTCCCGGGACAGAATGGGCAGAACCCCAACTGCTTCGGCGGCGGGGCGGCGGCAAAGTCCGAGGGACGCTTTCCGCGCTCTGTCGAGACGATGACCCAGCGCGACGTGATCGGATCCTTGCGAAGCTCGGGCATCTCGGTTTCGCTCCCCCTCTCCGGTGGGCTTCACCCACCGGAGAGCAGCCGTACAGTAGATGAGTTCCCCTGAAATGTCAATGGGTCGAAAGCGAGGGGTACTGTCCTAATTTGAAGAGAATGAGCGATGTGTCATTGCGAGGGCACGGAGTGTCCGAAGCAATCCCACCGTTCTTCGCAGTCCCAAGAACGGAGAGATTGCCACGCTCCCGTTGGTCGCTCGCAATGACAGCCCCACACAAGTTCCCCAGTTTGCCATCGTGTGAATCGAAATTAGGACACTACCGTTCCAAGGATATGAGGATTGGGCAGTCCTCGTTCGAGGACCAAGACGACTCGATCACGGGTTGTCCTCGCTGGCATTCAGGCGGGCTACGGCCCCCCTTAACAGCGCCACCACGGCCCGTTGCATCTTGAGCGAAAGGCTATCCACGGTCAACCGTCGCTGCGCCGAGAGGCCGTCCCTGGCCCCTGCCAGGACGCAGGCCTTAAGCATCCTGGCTTCGGCGGCCGAGCGGTGGAGGAGTCGGGCATCCCCGAGTCGAACGGAGAGGGCAGCGACAATCCCGTAGGCACCCCAGTTGGAGACCGACGCGACCACCACGACCTCGGCTGCCACCGTGCACGCGATGTTTGAGTTGCATGGACAGACACAGGGACGGGTCAGAGACGTGATCCGAGAGCGGCGGGTCATGATCGAGCCGAAGCCCAGCTCATTGCCCCTGTCACCCACGCCGATGGTCAGGACACCTCGCCGCCTGGCAAGCGTGAACAGAGACTCGACCCCGGCATGGGCCGCAGTGACATCTTCGCCCTTTGCGTTGTGGGTGACTCCCCGGCTGTTCGGCCCCAGCCGCTCGATCGAGATGACTGCCACCGGGCTCACACGATCCCAGAGAGCAGCGGCGGCGCGTTCAGCGGAATCGCGGCGGGATGGAAAGGGCGCATACCGGACAGCCCTCCGCCATGCGCTGTCTGGGGCGCCGTCCGCCAGCGCGTCCAGTGTCGCCATGATCGGCCCCCGAAACCGAGCCTCAGCCACGACAAGGGGACGCGCCCCGAAGGCCAGGACTAATCCGCGAGCCAGCACCGCGGCGCCCAGCGGGCCATCGGTCTCGCCCCGCGGCAAGGACGGCGGCGCGCCTGCGCCGGTCAGCAGCAGCACGGCCGCCCCGGGGTGCAGGGCGGCCTCGAGCCGTCTGGCCGCGGCGGCACACAGCGGTTCTCCTGCCAGGCTGCGGGCGGCCTTATAGAGCGTGGCGAGCTCCCTCGCTCGCCCGGTCCCTCCCGTGCCGCCGAGCAGGCAGATCCGATCGATCGTTTCCAGAATCCGAGAGGGCGGCACGCTCATTGAAGGGTGACGGTGACCCGCGCCCGCAGCTTGTTGCTCGTGTGACCCTGCTCGTCTACCACGAACACCTCGAAGATCCGGACTCCCTCGGTTTCCCACTTGAAGGTGGCTCCAGCCGAGCCAACACCCCTGCCGTACTTCTCCCCTTTCAGGTTCAGGACGGTCGGCGCATTGGCTGGGGTATACACCCATTCCCGAACTTCTGAAGAGAAGATGCGAGCCTCGACGAGATCGGCGTCGGTGTCTTCAAAGTCAAAGGTCAGCGCCACGTCCTCTCCGACCCCCACCTTTTCAGGCTCGATCCGAAGATTCGAGATGGTTGGGACTCCCGGCCCCGGTTGCGTCGGCTCTATCCGCCAGGTTGCGCACGCAGAAAGCGCAATGGCCAGGCCGATGACCAGCAGCGCCTGCTTCACCGCATCACGTCCTCGACGGTCACTCATGTCTCCTCTCCACCCTCGGGCTTCCGGCCCGTCTGTTCCTGAACGCTGACCCGGTAGGTACCCTCCCCGCCTTCCACGCCCACGCGATACGATCTGTCCTTGAGCTGCAGGATGTAGTTGGGATGCTCTCCTCCGCTCTGCCATGTCCGCGGCAGCGCCTGAATCTTCGCCTCGTATCTCCTCAGGCTGGCCTGGGCCTCCTCCACCGACATCTGGCGAAAGCGGACCACCTGGCCCGGCGTAGCCTGGGCCAATCGGTACACGTCTTCTTTGAGGACCACCGCAATCTTCGCGTAGCCACCGGTGGTCTGGCGGTCGGCCAGCAAGATGATCGGTTGGCCATCCGCTGGAACCTGAATCGCGCCCAAGGGAATCGAGTCGGATATGACGTCCGCGCCTGACCGATGAAGGATCGGCGGTCCCTGCAATCTCACGCCCATCCGATCCATCTCAGGCATGAGACGATACGTTCCCGTCAAAAACGTGCGAATCCCCTCGGGGGTGAAGCGGTCGTCTTGGGGCCCAAGGGTCACCCGCAGTGTGAGCGCCTCGCCCAGTGGACCCAACCACCCCTGTGGAAGCCGGCGCCCTTTGATCCCCATGGGTTGCGTCACGACCGCGCCAACCGCCAGGATATCGCCACGGCGCAGGGCGCGACCGTGAAAGCCGCCGAAGGCTGCAGGCAGGCAGGTGGAACGGCTCCCCAGCATCAGTGGGACGTCGATCCCGCCGCCAACAGCCAGATAGGCGCGTAGTCCCCGCCGCGCTCGCCCCAGCTCAAGGAGCTGACCGCTCCGGATCTCTGTGGCCGCACCACACTCGACCGGCCTGCCGTCTATGAGCGCCTCCATATCCGGTCCGACGATCGCAACGACTGAATCGGCGAGTGCGCGAAGGGCAGGCCCTTCTCCCGTCGCCTCTAATCCCGCCGCCCCCTCCTCGTTGCCAATAAGCAGATTGGCCGCCCTGAGGGCTGTCTGATCCATTGCGCCTGAGGAGGGCACTCCGTATTTCTGACACCCGATCCTTCCCAGATCCTGAACGGTGGTCAGTAATCCGGGCTTGACGACCTCAAGGGCATCCATCGTCCTTAGTGTCGTGCTGCGGTCGCTGTCTCTTGGGACTCGCGCTGCGGAATCTGCACGAATCGTACCTTGTCTCCCGGAAGGATCGGTGTCGGCACCTGCAGTGACGCATCGAAGAGACAGAGAGAGGTGCGCCCGATGATTCGCCACCCGCCCGGGCTCTCGAGGGGATACACGCCGGTCTGCGTCCCGGCGATTCCAACCGACCCGGCCGGTACCTTGAGGCGCGGCGTGTGAAGTCGAGGGACCGAGAGCCGTTCCGACAGCCCACCCAGGTAGGGAAATCCCCCGGTAAAACCCAGCATATAGACATGATAGAGCGGCTCCGTATGCAGACAAATCACCTCATCCTGTGACAGGCGCGTGTGGCGGGCAACGAACTCGAGGTCAGGCCCGAACTCACCACCGTAGACGGTCGGGACCTCCACCACCCTTGGCTGCTCCTCCACCTGGTCCAGTGTCGAGTGAAGAAGCACGTCAATGTTCTCCTTGAGGGCGCCCCGGCCGATCCTGAGCGGATCGTAGTAGATCGCCAACGATCGATAGGTGGGGACAGCCTCTTGGACGCCCGCAAGGCCGGCCCGCTCGACAGCCAAGCCGAGAGCACGGACTTGCAGGTTCAACGCGACATTGATCCGGTCTCCAAGCTCCACTACCAGACAACTCTCCCCGGCATCGACAAACCTAACCGACAATGAGTTCTCCCAGCGGGACGGCCGCGACCCCAGCCACGCTCATCCGCTCCCGCAGCCGCCTTGCGATCGCCGCCGCGCCTGGCGTGTCACCATGCAGACAAACGGTGTCCACCGCGATGGCGATAGTCTTCCCGGTAACGGCTCGCACCTTCCCGTCCAGCATCATCAACACTTGATCGGCTACCGCATTGGGATCGGTCAGGAGCGCCCCAGGCAGTCGTCGAGAGATCAGGCTCCCATCCTCGTTGTAGGCCCGATCTCCAAACCCTTCCCTCGCAACCTTCAGCCCAGCTTGCTGTCCGGCTCTTAAAAGCTCAGACTCCGGAGGACCGACCAGGATCAATGTGGGATCAGCTTCGGCAACCGCCTCCGCGATCTCCTGCGACAGCGATCGGTCCTTCACGGCAGCGTTGTACAGAGCCCCATGAGGTTTGACGTGCTGCAGCCGAAGCCCCTCGGCGTGAGCGAAGGCGGCCAGCGCGCCGATCTGGTAGAGAAGATAGTCCCTGGTCTCCCCCGACGAAAGCTGCATCGGCCGCCGGCCGAACCCGAGCAGGTCAGGGTAACCGGGATGCGCACCAATCCTCACGCCGTGAGCCTTTGCGAGCATGACAGTTCGCCGCATCACCCGCGGATCTCCCGCGTGCCACCCGCACGCGATATTCGCGGAGGTAATATGCGGCATGAGGGCCTCGTCATCTCCCGTCGTCCAGGCCCCGTAACTTTCGCCCATATCACAATTCAGATCGACCTTCATCACGGTCATGGCCCGTTCAGCTTCGGTCAAATTTTTGGCTCCAGGTCAGTTGACATGGCGAGCATTTTACAATAATAATGTCCCACGTAGTCAAAAGATTTCATGAAAAGGAGGCAGTCATGGCTGAAACGATCCGTCGCGTAGACTACTTCTACATTGAGACGCCCAACAGACCGGGAGAGGCGGCGCGGGCGCTGAAGGCGCTCAAGGACGCCGGGATCAATCTGTTGGCCTTCTCCGGCTTTCCCAAGGGCCGGCGCGCCCAGCTCGATTTCATTCCCGCCGACCCGGCCGCCTTGGTGAAGGCCGCCAAGAGAGCTGGGTGGAAACTCAGTGCGAAGAAGATCGGGTTCCTCATCCAGGGCGAGGATCGACCTGGCGCCGTTGCCGATATCCTGGGCAAGCTGGCGGATGCCAAGATAAACGTGACCGCCGTCGATGCCGTGTGCGCCGGGGCAGATCGCTACGGCGCGATCCTGTGGGTCAAGCCACCGGACCTCAAGCGCGCCGCCAGAGCCCTCGGCGTTGCATAGCCAGCCGGGAACATCGCCGACGGGTGTGCACGGGCATCCTTGCCCCCATGGTTTAGAGGTTGGTCATCGGACAAACGAGGGATGGCGGGTGGGCGAGGGAAAGGGGCGTCTTCCGTAGCGACCCATGAGGATTGACCTCCGGAAACGAGGGCCGGCCCCTGTTTCGGTTGCAGGCGCTGTCATCGAGGCGCCTATTGCATCTCGCCGGCGTAGATCTTCATGATCCTTGTGAGCAGATCGATCGCGTCCGATCGCCTGCGCTGGAACGAGTTGCGGCCGATGATCGTACCGAATCCTCCGCCATCGCGAATCGCCCGGATCTCCTCCAGGACGGCGTTATCGTCTTCCTTCGCAGCCCCGCCGGAAAAGATCACAATACGACGCCCGTCGAAGGCGCTCTGAACCACATGCCGGACGCGATCTGCCAAGGTCCCAATCTGCACCTTGGTCTTCTCGTAGACCTTCTTGGCCTCTGGCAGCTCGATGTGGGCACTTGGCAGTTTCACCTTGATGAGATGCGCGCCAAGCTGCGCGGCGATCTGCGCCGCGTAGGCCACGACATCGATTGCGGTCTCCCCCTCCTTGGTCAGAGCTGACCCGCGCGGATAGGACCAGCAGACCGCGACCAGCCCGGAGGCCTTGGCCTCCGCGGCGATCTCGCGAAACTGCTGGTACATCGCGGTGCAATTGGCGGACCCCGGATAGATCGTAAAGCCGACCCCGACACACCCAAGCCGCAGGGCGTCCTTGACGCTCCCGGTCACTGCCGAGAGCGGATCTTTCTCGTCATGCAGCACGTCGTGGTTGTTGAGCTTCAGGATCATTGGGATCTGGCCGGCAAAGTCCGCAGCGCCCGCTTCGATGAAGCCGAGCGGCGCGGCGTATCCGTTGCAACGAGCCTCGATCGCGAGCTCGAAGTGATAATGCGGGTGATACGCCGGCGGGTTGACCGCGAAGCTGCGTGCCGGGCCGTGTTCAAAGCCCTGATCCACCGGCAAGATCACCAGACGGCCCGTGCCGGAGAGGTAGCCATGGTTCAGCAGGCGCGCCAGGTTCGTCAGGGTTCCCGGATTGTCGCTGCTGTACCAGCCAAGAATCTCACGGATACGTTTATTCATGCTGGTCTCCCTCCTGTGATCTATGCCTGTAGGTTGCATACTATAGCAAACGCATTAGACGCCGTTACATTGTCATTGCGAGCGACCAAGGGGAGCGCGGCAATCTCAGCCCTCCCACTGCGAGATTGCTTCGGCGCTTCGCTCCTCGCAATGACATGGGCGGGGGTGACTTTCGGAGCAATGACACTTCATGTAATGCGCTTATCTTAGCGTGGAAGAACAACCCCGAATGGACGCTAGCGCTTCCCCTGATAGAACTCCTCGACAAGCGCGACATCATCGGCGCTGCCG
>CAZCMC010000078.1:0-7691 GCA_964499665.1 uncultured bacterium
CTCCGTATCAGCAGGGATTAACGGTAAAGGCCTCAGGCGGCCTTAGTTCACATTAGTTCACAAAGGAGGAAACGATGTACAGAATATTAAGGAAAGGGGCGAAGGGGTTCACGCTGATCGAGCTCTTGATCGTCGTGGCGATCATCGGGATCCTGGC
The DNA here is from genome assembly GCA_964499665.1 of uncultured bacterium. Taxonomy (GTDB): domain Bacteria; phylum Methylomirabilota; class Methylomirabilia; order Methylomirabilales; family Methylomirabilaceae; genus Methylomirabilis. The sequence continues at coordinate 158 of CAZCMC010000078.1, forward strand.
GGCGATCGCCATCCCGAACCTCCTCTCGGCGACCAAGAAGACGAAGATCTCCCGGGCGCTGGCCGACACCAAGATCGTCGTCACCCAGACGCAGCTCTACAACAATGACTTCAATCTCAATCCGACCAACCTGGCCGCGCTGGAAGGCGCCAAGTATATCAGCCAGGTCTACGATCCTTTCGGCGCGAACCCGGCCACCCAGAAGTACGGGTATGTCGCGAGCACTACGGAAACCTGGGCATTGAGCGTCGGCCCGAATGCCGCAGCTCCCGGGACAGTCCCAACTACCGCACCCGTTTCGAATGACACCGGGGACGACTGTACAGGGACGGTCGGATGGCACAACGCCTACGGCGCGGTTCAGCCGATCGGAGGCGCGGCCTGCTAGCATATTGACCTCAGCCCGAGCGAATAAGGTCATACCGATCAACTGGGTGGGCTTCGACGAGCCCACCCAGTTTTTTATGCGTCTTCGCGCTCTCTTCCCCTCCGTCGGTCTCTTTGCGCTGACCTCACTCTCATGGTTCGGCCGAGCAAAGCCGGAAACCGCTTGACTTTTCACACTCGATTGATAATGTAGCCCAGGATGACAGGGTCGGCAGACTCGTTATGTGTGGGACGGTGTCGATGACCGCCATCGAGACCGAGAAGCTGGGGAAAGAGCACCGGATCGGCTTCTGGCGGAAGAGGGTCTGCGTTTTATCTCAATTAGACTTGGCCGTCCACCAAGGCGAAATCTTCGGTTACTTGGGGCCGAATGGCGCCGGCAAGACCACCACGCTCAAGCTCCTCATGGGGCTGCTCCGTCCGACGTCAGGCGAGGCCAGGATCCTTGGCCGGCCGCCGGGCGATGTGCGGATACAACAACAGGTCGGGTTCTTGCCGGAGCAGCCTGCCTTTTATGAATACTTGACCGGCAGAGAGCTTCTGAACTTCTACGGACAGCTTCTCGGGTTGGACCGATCGCTCCGGCGCGAGCGTGTCGAAGGTCTCTCCCGTCAGCTCCGGATCGAATCGGCGCTGGATCTCCAGCTCAGGAAATACTCGAAAGGGATGGTCCAGAGGATCGGGTTGGTACAAGCCCTGCTCAACGATCCAAAAGTGGTCCTGCTTGACGAGCCGATGTCCGGTCTGGACCCGATCGGGCGGCGGGAGGTGCGTGACCTGCTCCTCAGACTGAAAGAGGAGGGGAAGACCGTATTTTTCAGCTCTCACGTCATTCCCGATGTGGAGGTGGTGTGCGATCGCGTAGGAATATTGGTCAGCGGACGCCTCGTTGCTCAGGGATCGCTGAATGAGATGCTCGAGGCCCAGATCGCCTCGATCGAGGTCACGATCTCCCGTGTCCCGCCAGAGGCGCTGGAGGACGTCAGCTATCTGCTGATGACCAAACCCGTCAAAAGGGGCGAAAGGGTGCTCCTGACAGTGAAGGACGAAGGAGTGCTCGCCGAACTGCTCGCTCGCCTGCTCGATGGCAAGGCGGTCATTCATGCAGTCGTGCCCCAGCGGGAAAGTCTTGAGGAATACTTCCTCCGCCACGCCTGTCCTGAGCCAAGTCGAAGGGCCTGTCCCGAGCCCCATTGAAGGACTCGACCGGAGAACGCCCCATGCCTGTCCTGAGCCAAGTCGAAGGGCCTATCCTGAGGGCAGTCGAAGCCTGCGCTGAGCCCCGTCGAAGCGGGCCTGTCACTTCGACAGGCTCAGTGCGCGGCCTGAGCGCAGCCGTAGGAAAGGTCGCCGCCATCGCTCTGAATACCTTTAGGGAAACTGTCCGCGACCGGATCCTGTATGCCATCCTGGTCTTCGCCCTGGTGATGCTGGGCAGCTCCACGATTCTGGTCACGATCAGCGTGAGCGGGGAAGAGAAGATCATCAAGGATCTGGGCCTCGCCTGCATCTCGATCTTCGGCCTCCTGATTGCCACCTTCCTCGGGATCGGACTCGTCTCCAAAGAGATCGAGAAGCGGACCCTGTACACGATCATCACAAAGCCGATCCACCGCTATCAATTCATTCTCGGGAAGTATCTGGGGTTGGTGCTGACCCTCTTGGTGAACGTCCTGGTGATGGCTCTGGGGCTCATCGGGTTGGCCTATGTCTGGGAAGGCACCGCGAGCCCACGCCTCGTACTCGCCGTCCTTTTCATCTTCCTTGAGCTGGTGCTGGTCACTGCCTTTGCCACGGTGTTTTCGGCCTTCTCTTCGCCTGCGCTCAGCGCGATCTTCACACTGTGCCTGTTCGTTGCGGGCCACCTGAGCGCCGACCTGCGGCTCTTCGCGGCCCACTTCGGGGGTGCGGCGACCAAGCTCTTGGCCGAGACGCTCTACGTTCTCCTGCCGAACCTCTCGCGCCTGAACTTCAAAGAACAGGCGGTACACCCCCTCGCGATTGACGGAGGAACCGCGGTGCTGTCCTTGGTCTATGCGATCTTCTATGCCGCTGCGCTGGTCCTGGCGGCTGTGGCGATCTTCCAGCGGCGGGATTTCAAGTGAAGCTGCGACATCTCACGACCCCTCTCCTTCTCGTGGTGTGTCTGCTCGGATCGATCCTGTTGGCGGCACTGCTTGAGCGCAGAGGAGCGGGCGCCACGGTCAGAGAAGAGTGGCTCTTCCTCCCGGAAGCCGCACAGCTCAAACCGATGTTGCTCGGGTTCCACGGGGCCGCGGCCGACCTGCTCTGGATTCAGATCGTCCAGTACGTGGGGACGCATTGGCAGACCGATAGGAAGTTTCCACAACTCTCAAAGGCCCTGGAACTCGTGACCTCCCTGGACCCGTACTTCCTGGAGCCGTACCTGTTGGGCGGGATATACCTGCTCTATCTTTCTCGACAGACCGAGTTGGCTGTCTCACTCCTTGAAAAGGGGGCTGCCGCCAATCCTGGCCGCTGGGAACTCCCCCACGATCTCGGACGATACTACTACCTGGAGGCCCGCGATCATGCTCAGGCCCTTCGGTGGTGGGAGCGTGCCGCGACGCTTTCGGGTCGGCCCGACTACCTCCCCCGATTCGTGGCCAGGCTGTACGCCAAGACAGGCCATGAGGAAACGGCGCTGGAATTGTGGTCGGAGATCTACCGGACAGCACACGACGACTTTGTACGATTGCTCGCCCTCCAAGAGATGAACCGGCTCAAGGCGGGCTCATCAAAGGGCCTGTCGGGCCTGTGATGAGCCCGTGCTGAGCCTGTCGAAGCACCCCGTTGAATCAGTTATGCACACTGAAGAAGCGATCTTCAGCGCTCTTGTCGGCCTGGTCGTTGGCAGCTTCCTGAACGTCTGTATCCATCGCCTCCCCAAGGGTGAAAGTCTCGTCCGGCCCGCTTCCCGTTGCCCGGTCTGCAGCGTCCCGATTCGGTGGTACGACAATATCCCGGTGCTCAGCTTTGTGCTGCTCGGAGGCCGGTGCCGGGGATGCGGAGGCCGCATCTCCTGGCTGTACCCCGCCGTCGAGGCCCTGACCGGCATGCTCTTCCTCCTGACCATGTTGCGCTTCGGGCTCGGCGTCCGGACCATCTTTCTGCTGGCCTTCCTGTGTGGCTTAGTCGTCGTCACGTTTATCGATCTCGACCATCAGATCATCCCGCATGCCGTCACCTTGCCGGGCATTCCTCTTGGTCTGATCGCGAGCCTCATCACGCGGGATCCTTCCCCCCGCGATGCGGCAGCGGGGGCGTTGGTTGGCGCCGGGCTCGTGTACCTCGTCGCCGTCTATGCCGAAGTGGCGTTCCAAAGGGAAAGCATGGGCGGCGGCGACATCAATCTGCTGGCGATGATCGGGGCGTTCCTCGGTTGGAGGCAGGTGCTCCTCTCCTTTTTCCTAGCGGTCGGTGCCGGCGCCTGTCTTTCATTGCTGCTTATTGCAACCGGGGTGCTGTCGCGGAAGGATCGGATCCCTTTCGGCCCCTTTCTGGCGCTTGGCGCGGTCGTGGCCCTGTTCGGCGGGGATGGCCTGATCGACTGGTATTGGCGGCTCCTGCGATGACGACAGTGCAACTGGCTCAGTCCGACCACACCGGATAGCCGGATAGTATGTCCAGACCTCGCCTTTTCCAGGATTACCCCTCTCAGGTGAGGATCTTCGCCCTTCTCCTGATCCTTTGTCTGGTCATTCAGCTCACGGGTGCCACCTACCTCTACGGCAGGGCGAAGGAACATCTCGCGCGGGAGTTAGAGGACCGGCTTCAGCGGGCCGCCGGTATCGCGATAAAGCGTGTGGGCCTCGACCCGCACGCTCCGGCCCTCCAGAGCCTCCAGGGTGTCGTCGAAGACACCGGGGTCTCCCGTGTCTTTCTCTGGGGGGCGGCAGGAAGTGAGACGATCGTAGGGCTCGGGCCGCCGGAACACCCCCCGATGTCAGCCGTCGAAGAAGCGAGGGCCGGAATGGCGTTCCTCACCGATTTCTACGGGGATCGACGCCAAGGGTACTACCGCGCCCTGCTCGTGCCCCTGCCACCGGATTCAGCGGGGAAGCGACGGGTTCTAGGGATAGAGGTCAGGACTGACCTGCTCGGATTCCTGCACCGAATCAGGTGGGTGATCATCGGCGGCTACACCGGCGGGCTCCTCCTCGCCCTCGTCCTGTGCGCGCTCTTTGTCCGATCGGTCCTGCGTCCATATGCCAGGCTTACCTCCGTCGCCCGGGATCTGCGACGGGCCGAGGGGGTCGTCCCCCAAGAGGGGAGCGTGGACATCGACTTCGTCGTGTCAACCGTCCAGCGGGCGACCGAGGCGCTCCGCGAAAAAGAGGGAGAGCTGAGCCGTCTCTATGCTGCGGAGCGGAGCAAGGCCGAAACGCTCGACCGCTATCAGCAGACGATCCTGGGGAGCATCTCCAGTGGCGTCATCAGCTTCAAGCCGGACCTCACGATCGTGGTCTTCAATAAGACGGCGCGCCAGATCTTCGGCATCGGCGAGGAAGAGGCTGTCGGGCGGTCCTGCCGGGAGGTCTTCGGAGAAGACGCGGAGATTACCGCGGTGGCCGGTGAGGCCTTGCGCCAGCAGCGGATCTTTTCTCGCCTGGAGCTATCGGTCCGGCGCAAGGATGGCGCCCTCCGTCGAGTCGGGCTGAGCTCCTCATTGCTGAAGGACGGGGAAGGGAACCTCGTCGGCGTTGCGCTCTTGCTGACCGATCTCACTGAGATCCTCCAGTTCCGCGAGCAGGCGGTGATGCGAGATAGCCTCGCCGCGCTCGGCCAGATGTCCGCAGGGATCGCCCACGAGTTCAGAAACTCTCTTGGGGTGATTATGGGGTACGCCAAGCTGCTCCAGCGCAAGCTTTCATCTGATGAAGATAGCAGCCATGACTATCTCCAGGAGATCGTATCGGAGATCGACCTTCTGGAGGCGACCCTCAGAGATTTTCTGGCGTTTGCAAAGCCGATGCAACTGTCTCGGGTCGCCGTTGGTGTCAAAGCCCTGACAAGCGAGACCCTGGATGGATTTCGGCAGGCCATGGAGGATGGCAACATCAAGCTTCTGATCGATCTTCCGCAAGAGGAGCTGACAGTGCAGGCCGACCCGTACGCGCTGCGGCAGGCGCTCGGCAATCTGATCCGCAATGCGCTGGAGGCGATGCCAGGCGGCGGGGAGCTTGCCGTGAAGGTTCGCTCCGATGGTGCAGAGTCCGGCGGCGCCTTTGGAGGACGGGCAGGGATGGTAGAGATTATCGTTCAAGACACCGGACCGGGGGTCCCGCACGAGGATATCGATCGGATCTTCACCCCGTTTTTTTCGCAGAAAGAGGGTGGAACCGGCCTTGGGTTGGCCTTGGTCCAGAAGACGGTTCTTGCCCTCGGCGGCCGCGTCGGCGTCGAGAATCGTGAGGGAGGAGGGGCCTGTTTCTCGATCCGGCTGCCCTCTCACGAGCGCCGCCGTGTCGCAAGAGGATAAGGTGCCCGCGACATGAGTCGAATCCTGCTGGTCGAAGATAAGGACAGCATGCGTCGGATGGTCCGGCGGACGCTCGAGACGGCGAAGCACCGTGTGGACGAGGCCGCCGACGGAGACGAGGGGGTGCGGAAGCTGGGTCTCACCCGTTACGATCTGGTGCTGACCGATCTGAAGCTTCCCAAACAAGATGGCTTTGCCGTGCTGAAAGCCGCGAAGGAAGCCTCCCCGCAGATGCCGGTCATCATCATGACCGCATTCGGCACGATCGATCTGGCCGTGCGGGCGGTGAAGGAGGGGGCGTACCACTTCATTGCCAAACCGTTCGATAGCGATCACCTCCTCCTTGAAGTCGAGCGAGCGATGTCCCAATTCCGGCTTGTCACGGAAAACCTCATCCTGAAGGAGGGATTGGCCGAAAAACTGGGAGCCCCGACGATCATCGGCAAGAGCAAGAAGATCCTGGAGGTCTCAGCCCTCATCCAGAAGGTGGCCGCGAGCAGTGCCACCGTGCTCCTTCTGGGTGAAAGCGGGACCGGGAAGGAGTTGTTCGCCCGTGCCCTCCATTACCAGAGTCCTCGACGGGCACATCCCCTTGTCGCGATCAACTGCGCCGCCATCCCCGACACCTTGATCGAGAGCGAACTGTTCGGCTACGAACGAGGCGCCTTTACCGGGGCAGTCGGATCCAAGCCGGGCAGGTTCGAGCTGGCCAACGGCGGGACGCTCCTCCTGGATGAGGTCAGCGAACTCGCTCCAGCCGTCCAGGCCAAGCTCCTCCGCGTGCTCCAGCAGCAGACCTTCGAGCGGGTGGGCGGGACCCGCACCATCGAGGTCGATGTCCGAATCGTGGCCGCTTCCAATGCCGACCTTGCGAAGGCGGTCCGGGAGCGCCAGTTCCGAGAGGATCTCTTTTTTCGCCTGAACGTCTTCCCGGTCCCCATTCCTCCTCTGCGCGAGCGGTCGGACGACATCCCCGCCCTAGCCGAGCATTTCATTGTGAAGTTTGCAGTGGAGCTTCGACGGCACGTGCGGGGCATCAGCAAGGACGCCCTCCAATTGTTGATGCACTATCGTTGGCCGGGGAATGTCCGTGAGCTGGAGAACTTCGTGGAGCGGGCTCTCATCCTGACGACCGGCGAAGTACTGCAGCCGGCCGATTTTTCCTTGGGCCTGGGGGCGACGGCGATGACTGACGAGGGCGCCGCGGGCGAAAGTCTCCAGGAGATCGGCGCCGAGGCCAGCCGGCTGGCTGAGATCGAGGGGATTCGCCGAGCGCTGGCGGCTGCAGGAGGCAATCGCAAGAAGGCCGCCGACCAACTCAAGGTAAGCAGCAAAACCCTGCAGGCGAAGATCGAGGAGTACGGAATCGAGATCCCATCTCAGGAGAGCGCCGTCGATCGTCGCGATCGTCGAACCCGTTAACCCAGAAAGGTATTGACACACTGCGGCATCTCGGTGGTAGAATATGACTTAGTGTCTTTCAAGCCAACCAAGGGATGCTGATCGAGACGCGATCGGCGGGTGCCAGTGATCACCTAGAGGGCCCGCCGCTGAATTCTCTCCAGGGAGTCCAATACGACGTGCGAGTTGGGTCCTCTCTCTCTTCAGGGGTAGTCCAACGGATCCTGGATATCCTCCCTATAC
>CAZCMC010000079.1:0-7686 GCA_964499665.1 uncultured bacterium
GTGATGCAGATGTCGAAGACAACCCCGCTGATGCTCGGTATCGGCGGGGACAGTGGAACGGGAAAGTCCACTCTCGTCGGTGGAATCTATAGGATCTTCGGCGCGGAGAAGATCACCAATATCAATCTCGATGACTATCACACGTTCGACCGCGCTCAGCGCAAGATCTATGGCCTCACGGCCCTTCATCCGGCGGCCAACAACATGGCGTTGATGGGCAAACATGCGGGGCAGCTCAAAAACGGTGAAAAGATCATCAAGCCGGTGTATGATCATTCCACCGGCACCTTCGCCGACCCTGAGGAGGTCGAGCCGCGGTCGATCGTCATCATCGGTGGGTTGTTTCCTTTCTTCACGCAAGAGCTCAGGGATGTCTTTGATCTGAAGGTCTATCTCGACCCCGATGAGGAGCTGAAGCGGAACTGGAAGATCCAGCGAGACGCGGGGAAGCGGGGGTACACCATCGAGCAGGTCAGAAAGGAGATCGAGGCCAGGCAGGAGGATATCAGAAGACACATCGACCCACAGAAGGAGTACGCGGACATCATCGTTCGCTTCTACTCTCCCGACGGGCCATCGCCAGGCCAGGATAACGCGCACCTGAATGTCCGGTTGTTCCTCAGTCGAGATCTGCCAAGAACCGGCCTGGACGAGCTCCTCAAAGAGGCGATGGGGAGAAAAACCCGCCGCGCCGTTCGCCTGGTGGACGAGGACTATTATGGTTCACCCTTCCATACCCTGGAGATCGACGGGTCGATCCACCCCCAGACCGCAGCCGGGATCGAGCAGAAGATCTGGTCACACCTCCTCTCACCCATGAGATCGATCCAGGATCTTGGAGCCGAACAGTTCGGCAGCTTCGCCGAGGGTGAGACGTCCCGTCACAGCGATCCCCTGGCCCTGGTGCAGTTGCTCCTCATCTATTATCTTCTAAAGGCGAGGGAGGCTCGGCAGACGACCTCGCGAGACGGTGTGGCCGGTATCAAGGAGGAATAGGTGATGGTGAGGATCGGAATCAACGGGTTCGGACGGATCGGTCGGCTGGCGTTCCGCGCCGCGTGGGAACAGAAGCTATCTCTTGAGCTGGTCGCCATCAACGATCCGGCCGGCGCACACACCGACGCCCTGTTGCTCGAGTTCGACTCCAACTACGGACCCTTCCCCGCCAAGGTCCAGAGCGAAGAGGGGGCGATGCGGGTGGACGGAAAGCGGCTTGCGGTCTTCAGGGAACGCGATTGGACCAAGCTGAACTGGTCGGATGTGGGCGCGGAGATCATCTTGGAATGCAGCGGGCGTGGGACGAGGCGCGCGGAAGCTGAGAAGCACCTTGCTGCGGGGGCGAAGCGTGTTCTGATCTCCGCCCCGGCGAAGGACGAGGACCTCACCATTGTCCTTGGGGTGAACGAGGGCCAGTACGATCCGGCGCTGCACCGGATTATCTCCAATGGATCGTGCACGACGAACTGCCTCGCCACGGTGGCCAAGGTACTCCTCGACGCGTTCGGCGTGCAGTGGGGATTCATGAGCACGGTGCATAGCTATACCAATTCCCAGCACATTCAGGATCGAGGGACGGAGGACCTCAGGGAATCAAGGGCGGCAGCCATCAACATCATCCCAACCGACACCGGAGCCACGAGGGACCTCGTGAAGGTGATCCCGCAGCTCGCGGGCCGCTTTAACGGGATGGCCTTTCGGGTCCCGACGCCCACCGTCTCCGTCATTGACCTTGTCGCGGAGCTTGATCGCGACGTGACGATCGAAGAGGTCAACGCCGCCTTCCGAGAAGCTTCCAAGGGGCCGCTCCGTGGGATCCTCGATGTGTGTGACCGGCCCCTGGTCTCGATGGACTTCAAGGGGAACCCCCATTCTGCCATTGTGGACGCCCTCTCGACGATGGTGCTGAAGGACCGCATTGTAAAAGTGGTGGCCTGGTATGACAATGAGTGGGGATACTCCTGTCGCATGGCCGACCTCGCCGCCTATGTTTCCGCCCGAGACCTCCAGCGCGATCAGCAGAGGCTCTGGGGCGTCGGTCGAGGAACGAAACCGTCGTCCACGGGGAGGGAGGGCGAGGTCCGTGCTGCTGTGTAGGGCCGTCCGGCCTGGGAGTCCCCGGATTCTCGTGGCGCCTGCGGAGACCTCGATTGCGGCTAACGCGTCGGAGCCCATGGATCGCGGCGATGTTCCCCACCTACGATTGATGGATCAAGACACGGAGGATCTGTGAAGACCGATCACGCATCGCCTGATCAGTTGTGCATCAATACCATCCGAACGCTGGCGATGGACGCGGTCCAGAAGGCAAACTCGGGGCATCCCGGGCTTCCCATGGGTGCCGCGGCCATGGCATACGTCCTTTGGACGCGGTTTTTGAGGCACCATCCGACCAATCCCTCCTGGCCGAATCGAGACCGTTTCATCCTATCGGCCGGCCACGGCTGCATGCTCCTCTATAGCCTGCTCCACCTGACAGGCTACGACCTCCCGCTGGACGAACTCAAGCGATTCCGTCAATGGGGCAGCCTGACCCCGGGGCATTCGGAGCACGGCCTCACCCCGGGTGTGGAGACGACGACCGGGCCTCTCGGCCAGGGCTTCGGCAACGGCGTGGGCATGGCCATCGCCGAGCGATTCCTCGCCACCTATTTCAACCGCCCCGGCTACCCGATCGTTGACCACTACGTCTATGCTATCGTGAGCGACGGAGACCTCATGGAAGGGGTGTCCTCCGAGGCGGCCTCGCTTGCCGGGCATCTGGGCCTGGGCAAGCTTATCTACCTGTACGATGATAACCGGATCACCATCGATGGAAGCACCAGTCTGGCGTTTACTGAGAACGTCGGGCAACGGTTCGAAGCCTACGGCTGGCACGTCCAGCGAGTCGATGGCAACGACCTCAAAGAGGTGGAGGCCGCGCTCAGCGCGGCCCAGGCCGCGACCGAACGTCCATCGCTCATCATCGCCAGGACCCACATCGCGTATGGCAGCCCCAACAAACAGGACACCGCAGAGGCTCACGGGGCACCCTTGGGTGAAGAGGAGATCAAGCTGACCAAACGGGCATTGGGTTGGCCGCTCGAGCCCGCGTTCTACATTCCCGATGAGGCGCTGGCTCACTTTCGAGAGGCGCTGCAGCGAGGGCGCGCCTGGGAGGCGCAGTGGCAAGCTCAGTTCGATGCGTACGCCGCCACCCATCCTGAGCTCGCCGCCGAGTGGCGGACCGTGATGAGCGGCCGGCTCCCTGAGGGCTGGGCCGACAAGATCCCGACCTTCACGCCCGGTGGAGGGAGCATGGCCACCCGAGAGGCCTCCGGAAAGGTGCTCAATGCGATCGCGCCCCACCTTCCGACGCTCATCGGCGGATCGGCAGATCTCACCCCATCAAACAACACCTACCTGAAGGGGTATGGCGATTTCCAACGTGACAACGTCGGGGCGCGGAATCTTCACTTCGGAGTTCGAGAACACGCCATGGGCTCGATCCTCAATGGCATGGCGTTGCATGGGGGCGTGATCCCATATGGCGGCACGTTCCTCATCTTCTCCGACTACATGCGACCGGCCATTCGGTTGGCCGCGCTTTCACATATTCACGTCATCTACGTCTTCACCCACGATAGCATCGGCCTCGGCGAAGATGGCCCCACCCACGAACCGATCGAGCACCTCGCCTCTCTGCGGGCCATGCCGAATCTCACGGTGATCCGCCCGGCGGACGCCAATGAAACCGCCGTCGCGTGGCGCGTGGCCCTCGAACACGGGGGCGGACCCGTTGCGCTCGCGCTCACGCGGCAGAAATTACCGGTCCTCGACCGGACGACACTCGCCTCCGCCGATCTCCTTCGGAGGGGAGCCTATGTGCTGACCGATGCCAGCAACGGCCAACCCGACATCATCCTGATCGCGACCGGCTCAGAGGTGCAGCTCGCCCTGGAGGCCCGCCAGCAATTGGCTGCGCGAGGAATCGGAGCGCGCGTGGTCAGCATGCCGAGTTGGGAGCTCTTCGAACAACAGCCCGATTCGTACCGGGACGAGGTGCTTCCGCCGTCAGTGACTGCCCGTCTCGCCATCGAGGCGGCGTCTCCGCATGGTTGGCATCGCTACGTGGGCACCATGGGGGCGGTGATTGGCATGACACGATACGGAGCCTCAGCCCCGTATCACGTCCTCATGGAACAATTCGGATTCACGGCTGACAATGTGACATCCCGAGCCCTGGCGCTACTCGCGGGGTAGGCGCCACTGGTCCATCGCATCGTGTGGACCTGGGAAGAACCCGCTGGGCGCGACATCTCGCCATGAATTGCACGCCCTCACGACAGCGGACCGGGCCACCTTCACGGTAAAGGCCGGAAAGGCAGCTTCAGACAGGCCTGTCATCGAACGCAACAGCCCGTAACAGCCCGGCGGCAACAGAACGAGCACTGGAGAAAAGGGAGGGGAGGGGATGATCGAGCCGATGGATCGAAACTTGGCCCTGGAGCTGGTCAGGGTCACCGAGGCTGCTGCGCTGGCGGCAGCCCGTCTGATGGGGAGGCGAGACCGCGACGCGGCCGATCAAGCCGCCGTGGACGCGATGCGCTATACCTTGAGCTCAATGGAGATAGACGGCACGGTGGTGATCGGAGAGGGCGAAAAGGGCGAGACTCCGATGCTCTATGTCGGTGAACGAGTCGGCAAGGGCACGCCCCCGGCTGTTGATGTCGCGGTGGATCCCATCGATGGCGTGACGCTCCTCGCCAACGGCCGACCAGGCGCGCTCTCCGTCGTGGCCGTCGCCGAACGACACACCCTGTTCTTCACCCACCTTGCCTACATGGACAAGATCGCCGTGGGGCCAAAGGCCAGGGGGGCCATCAACATCAACGCACCGGTCCAAGAAAACCTGCGAAGGATCGCCGAAGCGGAGGGTCGAGAGGTCGATGAATTGACAGTGGTCATGCTTGACCGGCCACGCCACGAGCGCCTTATCAAGGAGGTGAAGGAGGCCGGTGCCAGGATCAAACTCATTAGTGAGGGTGATGTCGCACCCGGGATTATGGCGGCCATGGAGGAGGACACCGGCATCGATGTCCTGATGGGGATCGGGGGCTCGCCGGAGGCGGTGCTGATCGCCTGCGCGCTGAAGTGCCTCGGGGGCGACATGCAATGCAGGCTCTGGCCGAGAGATGAACGAGAACGACAGCTCCTGGCCGAGGAGGGTCGCGACCTGGATCGGATCTTCACTGTGGATGACCTCTGCAGGGGGGACAATGTGTTTGTGGCCGTCACTGGAATCACCGACGGCGAGTTGCTGCGAGGGGTCCGCTATACGGGAGGGTACGCCCGGACCACCTCGCTGATGATGCGCTCCATCTCCGGGGGGGTGCGATGGATGGAAGCCAAGCATGATCTGAAGCGCCTGAGGGAGATCGCCGGTCCTCGATACGAAGGTGTCAAGCATCGTCAAGCGCATCGATAGGCGACACGCCGTTCGCCGCCTCCGTGTGGGAGCGCATGTGAGCAGTCCTCCGACCATGAGCGACGGTCCGGGGCGCGACCTGGCCCTTGAACTCGTCCGCGTGACCGAAGCTGCCGCGCTCGCCGCGGGCCGGTGGATGGGTCGCGGGAGAAAGGAGCCCGGCGACGAGGCCGCCGTTGCGGCGATGCGCCTGATGCTCGCGACCGTCGAGATCCAGGGCGTCGTCGTCATCGGCGAGGGTGAGAAAGACGAGGCCCCGATGCTGTTCAACGGCGAGATCGTCGGCAACGGCATGGGGCCCCGGATGGACGTGGCGGTGGACCCGGTGGAAGGCACCGGCCTCCTGGCCCACGGCCGGCCCGATGCGATCGCCGTCATCGCAATCGCGCCGCAGGGCACGATGTGGTCGCCCGGCCCGGCCTTTTACATGGACAAGCTCGTCGTCGGCCGTGACGCGCGTGAGGCCATCTCGCCCGCAAGCCTCGCCGCGCCGGTGGCCGAAACGCTCGCTGCCATCGCCGAGGCGAAGCACAGGCCAGTAGAGGATCTCACGGTGTTCGTGCTCGACAAACCCCGGCACGCTAAGCTCATCGCCGATGTGCGGGCCGCCGGCGCCCGTGTGCTCCTGCGGACCGATGGCGACGTGGCCGGCGCCCTCATGGCCGCGACGCCTGGCTCCGGCGTGGACGTGCTGATGGGCATCGGCGGCACACCTGAGGGCGTCATCGCTGCCTGCGCCGTTCGCGCGCTGGGCGGGGCGATGCTGGGCCAACTGGCGCCGCAGAAGCCGGGCGAACGCGTGGCGGTGATCGCCGCCGGCCTCGACATCGACCGGGTCCTGTTCGAGCGCGACCTCGTTCGGAGCGATGACGTGTTCTTCGCTGCCACCGGCATCACCGACGGCGTGCTGATGCCCGGCGTGCGCTATACAGGCGAGGGCGCGACGACCGATTCGATCGTCATGCGCGGCAAGAGCGGGACCGTCCGGACGATCCACGCTGAGCACCGCCTGGAGAAGGTGATGCACCTCAGCCCGAAGGCCTACTGAGTATCTCCGATTGTTGACTGGAGGCAACTGACAGCTTCGATCACACGAGGCTGTGGTGCCCAGACACGACTGATGAGGGACAACCCCACGCAGAAGCACAGGAGAATGTGATGCCACTCATCTCGATGCGACAACTCTTGGACCATGCGGCCGAACACGGCTATGGCGTCCCCGCCTTCAACGTGAACAACATGGAACAGATGCACGCGATCATGGAGGCGGCCAAGCAGGTGGACAGTCCCGTCATCATGCAAGTCTCCGCCGGCGCTCGCAAATACGCCGGTGAACCCTTCATGCGCCATCTATTCCTCGCTGCATTAGAGATGTACCCCGACATCCCGATCGTCATGCACCAGGACCACGGCGCAAGTCCCACGGTCTGTCTCAACTCCATTCGCTCCGGGTTCACCAGCGTGATGATGGACGGCTCGCTGTTGGAAGATATGAAGACCCCAGCCCCCTATGACTACAATGTGGCCACAACCGCCAAGGTGGTGGAGATCGCTCACGCGATCGGCGTGTCCGTTGAAGGCGAGCTCGGTTGCTTGGGTTCCCTGGAAACGGGCACCGGCGAGAAGGAAGATGGTCACGGCGCCGAGGGCAAGCTCTCACGTGACCAACTGTTGACAGACCTTGAGGAGGCCGCACGCTTTGTCAAGGCGACCGGGGTGGACGCCCTGGCCATTGCCATCGGCACCAGCCATGGCGCCTACAAATTCTCGCAGAAGCCCAAAGGGGATGTCCTCGTCATGGAGCGGGTCAAGGAGATCCATGCGCGCATTCCAGACACCCACCTGGTCATGCACGGGTCCTCCAGCGTCCCCCAGGAGTGGCTCGACGTCATCAGGGAGTTCGGCGGCGACATGCCGCAGACCTTCGGTGTTCCCGTCGAGGAGATCCAGCTTGGCATCACGCATGGCGTTCGGAAGGTCAACATCGACACCGATCTGCGCTTGGCGATGACCGGCGCGGTCCGCAGGGATCTGGCGCGGAGCAGAAGCAACTTCGATCCGCGAAAATTCCTGACGGAGGCCACGAAGGCCGTCAAACAACTCTGCAGGGATCGCTACGAGCAGTTCGGAAGCGCCGGCCACGCGAGCCGGATCCGTCCGATCCCCCTGGAGGAGATGGCCCGCCGGTACGCCAAGCGCGAGCTTGATCCGCGCATCAACTA
>CAZCMC010000080.1:0-7630 GCA_964499665.1 uncultured bacterium
GGTGTACCGCCAGAAAGACGCCGAGGGGTTCATCCGCTTGAACGCGCTGCGACTGCGCATACGTGCCCTTCGACAGGGCTCAGGGCAGGCGCTGAAAGGTGCAGGGTCCGAAGTGCGAGGTGCGAAGGGGAAGCGAGCCAAGCGATGAAGGCGAGACGGAAAGGACATAAGCCCTGGGGCGGGCGGTTCGCGCAGGCGACCGACCCGCTGGTCGAGACCTACACCGCCTCCATCCAGTTTGACCGGCGCCTCTACAGGTACGATATTCAGGGCAGTGTCGCGCATGCGCGAATGCTGGCCAAATGCGGCCTTGTCGCAAAGGCTGAGGCAGACAAGATCGTGGCCGGCCTTCATGAGATCGGGGGCGAGATCGAGCGGGGGGAGTTCAGATTCGACCCGTCATCTGAAGATATTCACATGGCGATCGAGGGCCGCCTGATCGAGAAGGTGGGAGAAGCGGGGGCGAAGCTGCACACCGGCCGGAGCCGAAACGACCAGGTGGTACTCGATCTGCGCCTCTACCTGCGGGAGGAGATCGGACTCGTCCGCCGGCTCGCGGCCGGCCTTCAGCGGGCCTTGATCGGTCAGGCCGAGACCCATCTGGATCTGATCATGCCCGGCTACACCCACCTCCAGCGCGCCCAACCTGTCCTCCTCGCCCACCACCTCATGGCCTATGTCGAGATGCTGGAGCGAGATCGCGCCCGCCTCACCGATGCGCTGGTCCGTGTGAATGTGATGCCCCTGGGCTCGGGCGCCTTGTCCGGCGTTGGCCTGCCGATCGATCGACGCTTCGTTGCAAGGGCGCTTCAGTTCCGGACACTCTCGGCCAACTCGCTTGACGCCGTCTCCGATCGGGATTTCGTGATCGAATCGCTTGCGGCCTTCGCGCTCCTGATGGCGCACCTGTCCCGACTGGCCGAGGAGATCGTCCTGTGGGCATCGTCGGAGTTCGGGTTCATCGAGCTCCCGGACGCCTTCGCCACCGGCTCCAGCATGATGCCGCAGAAAAAGAATCCGGATGTGGCCGAGCTGACCCGGGCGAAAACCGGGCGCGTGTTCGGCGCGCTGGTCGCGCTGCTCACTGTCGTCAAGGGGCTTCCGTTAAGCTATAACCGGGATCTCCAGGAGGACAAGGAGCCCCTCTTCGACAGTGTCGAGACGGTCAAGGCGGCCCTGTCGGCGATGGCGCCGTTGGTCGGCGGGCTGGCGTTTCATCGGGATCGAATGCGGAAGGCCGCCCAAGACGGATTTCTCAACGCGACCGATATGGCCGACTATCTTGTGCTAAGGGGCGTGCCGTTCCGCCAGGCCCACGAGATCGTGGGGCGGGTCGTCCGGCGCTGTCTCTCGAAGCGGTGTCGGATCGAGGAGCTATCACTGAAGGAGCTACAAACCCGCTTCTCCGGCCTCTTCGACCAGGATGTCTTTGCCTACATCGCCCTCGATGCTTGCGTTGATCGGCGCCGAGCAACAGGCGGGACCGCAACGGCAACGGTGAAGAAGGCGATCGGGGCGGCCAAGATCAGGCTTCGGAGCGGATAAGATGCGGACAGGACGAATACTGATCGTTGCGCTCCTCGCGCCGCTCTTGCTCGTCGGGTGCGGCCGGAAGGGGTCCCCTGTGGTCCCGGTCCTGGTCGAGCCGTCACCGCCTGTCGATCTCCAGGCGCAGGTGCAGCGTCGGGTGGTCATCCTCACCTGGACGCGGTCGGCGACGAATGTCGATGGCACCGCCCTGAAGATGAAGAGCCTGGACGCGTTCCGGATCTCCCGTCGGCAGCAGGAACCGCAGGCGAGCGCACTCTCGGTCATCGCGACTGTGAAAGCGGACCAGCCGGCGAATGCGGTCGTGTCAGGAAATCGATACGCCTTTACCGACGAGAAGGTTGAGGTGGGAGCGCGCTATGCCTATCAGGTCGAGTCGGTGAATCGGCGCGGTATCATTGGTCCTCCCTCGTCGGAGGCGACTGTCCTCGTCACCATCGAGATTGAGGCGCCGTCAGGTCTTCGTGCGGAGTCCGGCGAGCGGACGATCCGCCTCTCCTGGTCTGCACCGACTCGCCGAGCTGACGGAAGCGCGCTTACCGGAATCCGAGGGTACAATATCTATCGGGGGGTCAAGCCAGGCCGGTACGACCCCCGCCCGGTCAATAAGGAGCCGCTGCCGGCCACTGAGTTCCATGACGCCGATCTCGTCAACGATCAGACCTACTACTATGTTGTGAGGGCTGTGGAGAATCAGGAGCCACCCTGGCAGGAGGGCCTCCAGTCAGCGGAGGTCAGCGCTGTCCCGGTCGATCTCACGCCTCCTGCCCCGCCCCGGGGAGTGCGGGCGGTTCCCGGGCCGGGCGCAGTGGTGGCCCTGAGCTGGGAGCCGAACCGGGAGTCGGACCTCCTGGGCTATCTAGTCTATCGAAGCGACGGCCCGAACCGCCGCCCCCGCCCGCTTATCGCGACTCCGTTTTCGGCGCCCGCCCTGTACGATCGATCGGTTCAGTCAGGCGGGCGCTACCTCTACACTGTGACCGCGGTCGATGCGTCTGCTCGCCGCAACGAGAGCGCGGCATCGGCCGAAGTCGAAGTCGAGGTTCCCTAAGCACGCCCTGCGCCCATTCGAGCTTCGTTCTCCTACCGGTCGGTGACCCGGTCCTGTGACCTTGCGCGGCCCAGTCCGGGGTGTGTCCCGACCTGCTGAGACGCCAGCCGCTCCTGCGCAACTTCCGCTTGACATGCCCCGCCGCCGTTGGTAGTGTCCCCACCATCGGCCCCATTCCTGCTGTTTTTTCCCCGGCCCAGCCACCCCAGCGGCCCCCAGTGATGTCGCCACCCCGCTGAGCGGCCGGAGCCCGGTTTCCAAGTTCCTATCAGTTATTGCCCCGATCCGGATAGGGGTATTCGACAACATGACCATTGAAGCGGTGGACACCCGTATGACCGATTCTGCCGTCCCAGCAGGGCGACTGCCACTTCCTGCGGCGGTGAATCTCCGCCGTATCGACTGGCTCTATGCGATTACGGTTATCGTTTATCACTTGGTCGCCATGCTCGCCCTTCTGCCGTGGTTCTTCAGTTGGACGGGCGTCATTCTTTTCATTCTTGGCGATTATGTCTTCGGCGTCCTCGGGATCAACCTCTGCTACCACCGGCTCCTCACCCACCGCGGCTTCAAATGCCCGAAGTGGTTCGAGCATTTCCTGGTCATTCTCGCCATATGTTGCGTGCAGGACACGCCGGCGCGCTGGGTGGCGGTCCATCGCCGACACCATCAGCACGCCGATGACCTGGCCGATCCCCATAGCCCATTGGTCAGCTTATTCTGGGGGCACATGGGCTGGTTGCTGGTCGAGAATCCGGAACTGAATCGCCTCGGAGTTTTCGACCGCTA
Organism: uncultured bacterium; assembly: GCA_964499665.1. GTDB lineage: Bacteria > Methylomirabilota > Methylomirabilia > Methylomirabilales > Methylomirabilaceae > Methylomirabilis. The sequence continues at coordinate 3,389 of CAZCMC010000080.1, forward strand.
TGCCAAGGACATTCTGTGCGATCGTTTCTATGTCTGGCTCGAACGCCATTACCGGCAGAGCTGGGTCATTATCGGGTCCTGGTTCCTGTTCCTTCTCGGAGGGTTCGTGGCCGAGCTGTTGCTGGGCGGCACCACCAAGGAAGCGGTGCAGTTCGGTGCCAGTCTGCTGATCTGGGGCGTGTTCGTACGCACCGTCGTGGTCTGGCACCAGACATGGGCGGTCAATTCGGTGACGCACCGGTGGGGCTATCGCAATTACGCAACTGACGAGGGAAGCCAAAACAACCTTTTCGTCGGCATCATCAGCAATGGCGAGGGCTGGCACAACAACCACCATGCCGATCCGCGGTCGGCGAAACACGGCCACCGCTGGTGGGAGCTGGACACGACCTATCTCATCATCCGCTTTTTCCGGCTGGTCGGTCTCGCCCATGACGTCGCCGTGCCCAGTCCGCACATCGCCGCGGCACGGGCGGCCGGCCGGCTGACCACCCGTGACGGCGCTGACATCCCCACCGACTGACCCCGAGGGCCGTCCCAATCGCGACGCGCCCCGAGGACTGGGCCTCAAGCAATCTACGGCGACCCTTTCCCGGATCCCGTCTCTGACACTGTACACCAGATGGCGGACTGGAGTCCCCAATATACAAGCAATTTCCAAGGTTCGCGACAGTCCCCTCGACGTCAAAGGAATTGGAAACGATGGGAAAAAGTAAGGCGAATAACCTATCGATGGTTTTCCCCTACATACTGATCCTGGTCATCGTGGCAGGGTGCGCGCCCGCCCACTTCAGGGCCAATCCCCAGCTTCAGGAGAAGGTTCCATCCATCAAAACGGTGGCTATCATGCCACCGGGGGTCAAGGTCTATCAGCTAGCTGTCGGCGGCGGCACGCAGTTGATGGATGAAGAGACAGTCGCCGCGACGCAAATTGTCGCGGGAGCCATCGAAAAGGAGCTGGGGCGCCATGCAGGCGTTGTCCTCAAACCATTCCCTTCGCCGTCGGCTATTCTCGACACCAACAGTGATCTGGCACAAGGAGAGATCCGGGCTGAGTTGGAGGATACCCAGGCCCTCTTCGAGGCCGTGAGCGCCAGCGTCCTGTTGCACACATATAAACACGAATCGGATCAAACGTTTCCAGAGAAGCTCAAGAACTTTGACTATTCCTTGGGGCCAGAAGTGCAACGGCTAGCGAAGCTTGTCAATGCCGATGCCCTTCTTTTCGTTTCGGGCGTTGACCACATCTCGACAGGGGGGCGTAAGGCCTTGTTGTTCCTGGAGATGCTCATCCTCTCGCCAATAGTGCTCCACCCCGGCGGAGGCGCCATCGCCCTTGCTGGACATATGGCTTCACGCGCGGGAAGGGCCATCCTCAGCGTGGCGCTGGTAGACGGTAAAACTGGTGCGCTCCTGTGGTACAACGTTGACCATGGAACTCCCCTGACATACCCTGAATACGGGGCTGTTCTGGCAGAGCGGGTTTTCGAGAATTTTCCTTTGGGCGCAACGCCGCCGACGCGGAATGAATATGATCGGAGTGGCTCGCCAAGGCTAGGTGGGGCCCTCCAGTAAGCCCCGGATATGCTGACGCTGCTACAGGATAATTGGGAAGGAGCCGTCCTCGATCTCAGGATGGGCCAGATGACCCTTGCGAGGGGCGCTTTAGTACTAAAGGGTACGGACTAAATGGTATTACATCGTCATTGCGAGCGACTGCAAGGAGCGAAGCAATCCGACGCGCAGTGTCGTTGCGAGCGTAGCGAAGCAATCTGTCGTTCGTTCTCTCAGAACGGTTGGATTGCTTCAGTCACTTCGTTCCCTCGCAAAGACACCCTGTTTCATGCGTTTGCCATAATGCTCCTGCTAGGCGCCTTGAGCGGTTGCGCCGATTGGGTCCAGGTCGAAGGGCCTTACCGGATGGACTCCCAGGGTTACGAGGCCAGCCTGCCCGCAGGCTGGCGGCGGGCAACCACGGTTTCGGACTCTCTCCTTCTGACGAGGGATGGCGTCAGCTTGCAATACATCAGGATCGAACGGGTCGCCGTTGGGCACGAGCTTACACACACGAAGAAGAAATTTGCCAAGGGGATGTTGCCGCAAGATGTCGCTGCGCTGGAACTGGATGAGGTGCGATCGGACCAAGGAGTGAGGAACTTTGAACTAGTGGACAATGTCCCTTTCCAGGTGGCTGGTCTCCCTGGCTTAAAGCTTATCTACACCTTTAAGACTGAGAACGGGCTGCGGCTGAAGCGGGTTCACTATGGCGTGTTGGTGCGGGACGGGGTCTACCGGGTCCAGTACCAAGCGCCAGCAAGATACTATTTCGATAAGGACCTCGCGACATTTGAGCGAGTCAGGGAAAGTTTCAAGGTCACCGACAAGCCATAGAGAACAGCGAGGCAATGGTAACGGCAGCCGGTTCTTCATTGATCGTTGCGCTCAATCTCGGTACGTAACATAAGATAGCTCGATGAGGCTGGAGACGTGATCTTAGGTGGGGATTACATCCCCGTAATTTCCATGGGCCGCTGCCCACCAGCGTCGCATGCACGCCCTCTACCGACTCACTCCGTCATGTCGAATTACGGGTGGGGCCGGGATCTCATGGGCAGGCTACTCGTGAGAACTGAGGATCTTGGCGCGGACATTTCTACAATTTCGAGGCTATTTCACGAGTGCTCCCTACAACCCGTTTCTACAGATCAATCCGGATAGCAGGGTTTTTGTTACATCTGACTGCATCCCCGCCGCCCATGGGCTCGACCCTTGGAGTCCTCTCCTAGTCCCACCCCCACGACCGGACCCGCGAGAGGAACACGGCTGTCCTCATTGCACGAAACGCTGGAACCCCCTGTGGTGTTGCCACGCCCAGACGGCATCACGACCTGGTTCTCCTGGGCCGGCTCGAGGAACATCGCGCGTACGCTCGCGGATTGACACCGTATTCTATATGATATACTCTGATTAGTAAGCGACGACGCGATGCCGACGAGTCGATGGCCTATCGAGTTCTATGAGGAACAGGACGGCACCAGCCCTGTCCGGGACTTCATCGACGCGTTCCCTAAGGAGAAGCGGGCGAAGCTCCTTGCCATCGTGGACTTGCTGAGCGACAAGGGCCCCACCTTGCAGTTCCCGTTCAGCAGCCACGTTCGCGGGAAGGTGCGCGAGTTGCGGACGCACTACGGGAGGGATCACTACCGGATACTGTATGCCGCGACGGGGCGGCGCGGGTTTGTCTTGCTGCATGCCGTGGTGAAACGCTCCACGAGCCTTGCCGAGCGAGACATCCGTCTGGCCGAGCGCCGCCTACACACGTGGCAGAGCCGGCAGGCGATCCAGGAGGAATAAGTCGGCGCCAACAGGGAGGAGCGGGATGGCCAAGACAAATTGGGATCGCTACTTTCAGTCCCAGATGCAGGACGTAGAACTCAGGACGTTGGTTGAGGCGGAGCGGGCCGCGCTCGAGATCGGGCACCGGCTCGCCACGCTCCGGCGCAAGCGCAAGCTGAGCCAAACGCAGGTTGCAGCGGCCCTGAAAATGAGCCCGGCAACGATCTCGCGGCTTGAGCACAACGCCCGCAATGTCACTATCGAAACGCTGCTGAAGGTGGCCCGAGCCCTTGGGGCAGCCCTCGACATTAGGTTGAAGACGGCGCAGTAGGATCCTTCCGCAGCATTCGCGCGACTGACTCGTACAGTGCGTCACCGGAATGCGAGCTCAGGAACGTCCCTGGGAGGCTGCCCCCCTGAGTGGCCGGCCTTCCCGGCTTCAAGCTGGTTTACACCTTTAAGACCGAGAATGGGCTGCGGATGAAGCGAGTTCACTATGGCGTCTTGGTGCGCGACGGGGTCTACCGAGTCCAGTACCAGGCAGCAGCAAGATACTACTTCGACAAAGGTCTATCGACATTTGAGCGAGTTCGGGAAAGCTTTGGCCTGTTATAGGGACCTGCCTAGACTAGGATTCCGTCTTCTTAGATCAACGGGCCTTCCAAACCTTTCCGAGAGCACTTTCCTTTTGACACCCTCCCCGCGCTATGTCAGAATTCCGCGTGACCTATTGAAGGAGTCATCGATGCATCATTTTCAGTATCGTGGCGATCATCTCATGTGTGAAGAGGTGCCGATCAGTCGGATCGCCCAAGAGGTCGGCACCCCGTTCTATCTCTATAGCCACGCCGCGCTCACCCATCACTTCCGGGTCTTCGATCAGGCCTTCGCCGACATTCCCCACAT
>CAZCMC010000081.1:0-7598 GCA_964499665.1 uncultured bacterium
TGTCATTGCGAGGAGCGGCGCGACGAAGCAATCCCGGACACATGATGTATGAGTAAGCAGTATTACATCTACATCATGACCAACGAAAGGAATACTACGCTGTATACGGGTGTCACCAATGACTTGAAAAAGAGGGCTTACGAACATCGGGCGAAGTTGGTAGATGGGTTTACGAAGAAATATAATCTTACAAGGCTCGTCTACTATGAGGTTTCTGACGATATCGAGAGTGCTATTTTCCGGGAGAAGCAAATCAAGGCTGGATCGAGGCAAAAGAAGCTTCAGTTGATCAATAGGCTGAATAGCGAATGGAGGGATTTGTACGAAGAGCTGTGAGATTGCTTCGCCTTCGGCTCGCAATGACACCGCTTTAACTCGTGGGAAAGGGGGAAGGAGCCCGGTGGGAAAGGTGAGTGATTTCTTCTATCGCTTCGGCATCGCTGGTGAGCTCGTTGGGTTCCTGTGGCGCCGGAAGCTCTGGTGGCTGATCCCGATGGTGGTGACGCTTCTCGCCTTCGGCCTCCTGATGATCTTCGCCCAGGGGACGGCGATCGCGCCGTTCATCTATACGCTGTTCTGACTCTCAGCGATTTCCGCGTTCCTCATCGACCTCCAGAGACATCCCGGATCCTGACCCCGAGCGCCTTGCCAGGCTCGGACGAAGCCGAACCGCCGTTTCATAGTGTTGCCGCGCGCCGAGGACCCAACCCTGCTGCTGATAGACGAGGGCCAGGTTATAGTGGTCATTGGCGGACTCGGGGAGCAGCCGCACTAGTGTATCGAATGCCCCGGCGGCTGTTGCCAGATCTCCCTGCTTGGCTGCGATGATCCCGAGACGACGATAGGCCGAGGCATACTCTGGATCACTGCGGATCACCAGTTCGAACTGGCCTCGCGCCGCCGCCAACTCTCCTTTCTTCTCATAGATGACTCCCAAATAGTACCGGGCCGTAGGGTGGTCTGGCTTGATGCGCAACGTCTCCTCCAGATACGCCCGAGCGTGGTCGAGCTGATCGGTCAGGATCGCGAGCTTTGCGAGGCTCACCCGAGAGCCCAGATACGTTGGAGCGAGCCTCAAAGCGGTTTCGTACCCTCGTCTCGCGTCGTCATAGCGCTGCTCCTGCTCCGCGATCTGGGCGAGGATATGGTGCGCCGCAGCAAAGTTCGGATTGAGCTGCAGGACCGTCTCCAGCTCGCGGCGCGCCGCGACCAGGTCTCCGCGTCTGAACAACTCCGCGCTCAGATTGTGCCGAGCCCGGACGCAGGCGGGCACTGTCCTCACGGTCTTACTCCAGAGGGTGAAGTTGTCCTTCCAATCCCGGTTCCGCACGACGGTACGCAGGCCAAGCAGCAGAAGGGCGGCCGAGAAGCCGATGGCGAATGTGCGAGCCGCCCGTGCTGTCCGCGCCCATCGGTCAAGCAGCGCCCCGGCCAGGAGGGCGACCCCGACCGAGGGGAGGTAGAGATAGTGCTCGGCCATCAGCTCGTGGTGCGGGATGATCTGCGAGACGGGCAGCAGCGTGACAAAGAACCAGATCCCGCCAAAGGCCGCGACCTTGCAGGAGGAGGCCAGCCGCATAAGGCCAAGGGCGATGAACGCCAGAACGCACAGGGCGAGCCAGGCACGGAGGTCCGCCCACGAAGAGGTCACCGGGAAGGCGTTATAAGAGTAGTCGGCGTTCAGCGTGGCGGGGAACAGGAGCAGCTTGATATAGTGGACGATGATGCGGGCTGAGGTGAGCAGCGTCATCCCGAGACTCCCCCCCCAAAACACCGTCGGGCGGGAGGTCTGAGTATCGACGAGCAGGATATAGAGGCTAGCCGCCCCTGCAGCCACGAAACAGGCGAGGTAGAAGAGCCAGGACTCCCGCAGGATGCGGGCGAGGCTGGTGCCAGCCCGTCGGAGCAAGGCGCCGACTGGCTCCCCCGGACGCGATTCGAGCCGCCGCAACAGATCGTAGGTGAGCCACATGAGCGGGAGGGTGATCGCCATCTCCTTGGAGAGCAGGGCCAAGAGGTAGGCGCCTCCTGCGGCGCCCAGCCGCCAGCGCCTCCCTGATTGGCGATACCGGATGAAGGCGAGCAATCCCAGCAGGTAGAAGAGCGTGGAGAGGATGTCCCGCCGACCCGAGATGTAGGCAACAGCTTCTGTCTGGATCGGGTGAGCAGCGAATACCAGCGCGCTCAGAAGGGCGGCTCGAAAGGCACCGGAGAGCCTCTCGACTATTCGGAAGACGACGAGAGTCGTGAGGGCGTGATAGAGGATGTTCGAGACGTGAAAGACAGTTGGTTTCGACCCTCCGATGGCATAGTCAAGGGCGTAGGAGAGGTTCCGGAGCACGCGGTGGGAAGGAGCAACGGGGGGCCCAAAGGCCGAATGCCCGGCAGCGTGAGCCGGCAAAAGCCTCTTCAGATACTTCACATAATCAACGACGACATCTAGGTCATCGAACACAAAGCCGTTGAAGAGCGTATTCAGGTAGAGGGCCACAGGCAACAGGAGCACAACGCCATAGGCCCAGACCTGCACGCGCCGAGCCCGACCGGAAAACCCCCTTGCGTCTCCGCGTCCCGCCTTCTGCCCTGGCTCGTTCACTCTCCCCTGCCCGGTCGGCCCGCAGTCGCGCGTGGACTCGGGGCGGCTGCAGCGCTCAGGCCCGTGCCTCCCCCATCCGGCCCCTCACGTACGCCGCCAGGCTGGCGATGGTGCCGAGCAGCTCGACGCTCATATCCTCGTCTCGCACGGTGATCCCGAACTCCTCTTCGATCAACGAGATCAGCTCCAGCACATTGATCGAGTCCATGTTCAACCCGCCATCGATCAACGGAGTCTCGTAGGTGACCTGCTTCGTCTTCACGACCAGCTCGAGATTCTCGACGATGATCTTCTTGATCCTGGCCTCCAGATCCTGCATCATCGCGTCGCCTCTGCCTCCTTGGCCGCGGCCCGCCCGCCCCGATACAGCGGGTCCTTCAACAATTGGACGAAGGCCACCCGGTCGGGGTCGAGCTGATCATACATCCCGCTGAAGAGCATGGTGAAGTTGCGTCGAATCGAGGTAAACCGGATCATCAGGGGCACGAGGCGCTCCACCCTCTTCTCGTCGCCGATGAAACGATACCAGGCGTAGATCTGCTTATTGACCACGTCGCATTCACGTTGGATCGCCTCGTCGTACGGTCGGAAGGTCGCGGCTGAAAAGTCACCCGTCTTGAAGGCTTGATCGATCCGCTCGGCAGCCATCCTCCCCGACTTCAGCGCTAGGTACACGCCAAACGAGTAGATCGGATCGATGAAGACGCCGGCGTCGCCGACCAGGATGAAGCCGTCCCCCGCGAGGCGCCTTGACCGATAGGCCAGGTTCGAGGTCACATAGAGCCTGGAGACCTGCGTGGCTGCCTGCATCCGGTCGGCCACAAACGGGCATTGCCGGATGGTGTCGGCGAACAGGGCCGCCATGCCACCAGCGAACGCCTTGGCATAACTGGCGTCCACCACCACGCCGACGCTGGTCGCCTCGCCGGCCAGCGGGATGATCCAAAACCAGCCGTGACGGAACAGGGCGATGATCAGGTTCCCCTCGTCCGGCCCGGGGTCCCGTCGGACGCCGATGTAGTGGGCAAAGACCGACACCTTGTTCAGGGCGGGGTCCCTTCGTTTCAGCCGAAGTCGGCTGGCCAGCAGGGTGTCGCGGCCGCTGGCATCGACAATCATTGGGGCATAGGCCCGTCCCTCCTGCCCTCTCGCCGAACGGTACGTGACACCGATCGCCCTCCCGTCCTCCATCAGCACCTCTTCCACCTTGAACCGCTCTCGAACCTCCACGCCGTGCGCCCGGCTGTGGTTCAGGAGGATCTGGTCGAACTCGGAGCGCAGGACCTCGTAGGCGTACGGCTTGCGCAGTTGATCGGCCACCAGGTTGAGATTGAATTTGACATACTCGCCCCGCGGTGAGACCAGGTTGCCGCCAGGCTTGTGGATGAATCCCGCCTTTTCGACAGCCTCGTCCACGCCCAACTCCCAGAGGAGATCGAGCACCCCAGGAATAATCGACTCGCCGATGCGGAACCGGGGAAACTGCTCCTTCTCCAGTAACAGGACCGAGTACCCCTTCTTCGCCAGAAAGGTGGAGGCCGACGAGCCGCCCGGGCCACCCCCGATGACGATGGCATCGTACTCGCGCTTGGTCACGCCGCTCTCCTTCTCGTTGTTGGCACCCACAGCCACATCTTACCACAATGGTGATCTTCACCATATGTCAGTGGGGCTTCTGGGACTTCGACAGGCTCAGTCGAGCGATTGCTTCGGCCCCGACGCGTCGGCGCCTCGCAATGACACATCATCCCCATTAAGCGGCCGACCGCTTCCGGTCGATAAATGAGATGATGTCGCCGAGGGTCGCGAAATGCTCGGGCACGACGTCGCTATCCAGGACCTCGATGCCGAAGGTCTCCTCAAGGAAGGTGACCAACCGGAGCATCCCCATCGAGTCGATCACCCCAGTCTCCTGGAGCGGCTGATCATCGGCGAGGGCTCCGTGATCGGCGCCATAGAACAGCTCCTCGGCGATGAACGACCTCAGCGTTCGCTCGATCTCGGCTCGCGACCATTCGGCGGCCCTCCCCATCGGCTACGGCCCACCCTGGGAACGACGGCGCTCGCCAATCCCGGGATTCGCCGAGCCGGCCAGCAACTGTCGGTCGATCTTCCCCGTGGCCGTTTTGGGAATGGCCGTCAGGAACTCGATTCCCTCGGGGACCATGTACCTCGGCAGCCGCTCGGCACAGAACCGCTTGAGCTCGGAAGCCTCAGGGTGGCTACCGGGCGACGGGACGACCAGGGCCTTGATTCGGTTGCCAACCTCCTCGTCCGCCACCGCCAGCACCGCCGCCTCCTTGACCTCGGGATGGGCGTAGAGCGCTGCCTCGATCTCTCCCAGCTCGATCCGATAGCCCCGGCTTTTGATCATCTGGTCTTTACGCCCAACAAACAGGTAATTGCCGTCCGCGTCGAGGCGCACCAGGTCACCGGTTCGATAGACCTTGTCCTCGTACCCATTCACAAACGGGTGTTGGATCAGCACCTCAGCGCTCTTTTCCTGGCGGTTCCAATATCCTTGCATCAGGCAGGAGCCTCGGACGAATAGCTCACCTTCCTTGCCGGGCTTGATCCGTTCCCCGCCTTCGCCGACGGCGAAGACCTCGGTGTTGGCGCAGGCCTTACCGATCGGGAAGGGGTCCACCCGGTCCGGCGGGATCTCGCCGACCTCGTAGTAGGTGCAGACGTTGGTTTCAGTCGGCCCGTAGAGATTGTAGAGCCTTGCGCGGGGGATCAGGCGGCGCAGCTCCCTAAGGTGTTTCACCGGGAAGACCTCGCCCGCAAACAGGATGGCCCGAAGGTGAGGGAAGTCGAATCGTCCCATCTCGCCGTGGGCAACCAGATGGATCAGGGCGGAGGGGACCGAGTACCAGACGGTGATCTGCTCCCGGTCGATGAACTCCGCCAGGCGGACCGGAAAGGCGGAGAGACCGTCCGGGACCAGGCACAGCCTGGCGCCGGTGCCGATGGCGGCGAATATGTCAAAGACCGAGAGGTCAAACATGAGCGGCGCGTGGTTCGACAGCCGGTCGCGCTCGGTGACCTGAAAGCAGGCGGTCGCCCAGCGGACGAAGGTGAGCGCAGCCAAATGCGAGATCATCACGCCCTTCGGCTCGCCGGTCGAGCCGGAGGTGTAGAGGATGTACGCCAGATCGGTTTCGATCGACTGCTCCGCTGTGGGGGGGAGGGTCGGGTCAGCGTGGAGGACCTGTCCCCAGGTGAGGCCAGCAAGGGGCGATGGGACGGCCTCCGCCGTCGGGCCGGCCTCATCGGTCACGATCAACCTGGACAGCGGAGCGCCCGCCTCCACCATCGAACGAACCGCCGGCATCTTCGTGCGAGAGGTCATCATGCAGCGAATCCCGCAGTCGCCCAGGATGAAGGCCAGTCGCTTCGTCGGGGCGAACGGGTCGAGCGGGACGTACGCCGCCCCGACCTTGAGGATGCCGAACAGGCTTACAATCGAGGTGATCGACTTCTGGAGATAGATGCCAACCCGGTCGCCCCGTTCGACGCCCGCCCCCAGGAGAGCCCAGGCGAGCTGGTTGGACCGACGATCAAGCTCCCCGTAGCTGATCGTCTCGCCGGCGCACGTCACCGCGATCCGGTCGGGATGCGCCGCCGCCGACTGTATCAGGAGCTGCTGCAGGAGATATGTCATCTGAATCCTCGCTGGGGCCCATGAGATTGCTTCGCGGAGTTTACGCTGAACGAAGTGGGTAGTGTCCTAATTTAAAGAGAATAAAGGATGTGTCATTGCGAGGGCACGGAGTGTCCGAAGCAATCCCACCGTCCTTCGCAGCCCCAAGAACGGAGAGATTGCCACGCTCCCGTTGGTCGCTCGCAATGACAGCCCACCACAAGTTCTCCGGTTTGCCATCGTGAGAATCGAAATTAGGACACCACCAACGAAGTGAATGCGCTCGCAATGACGCCCCCTTCCAAAGATACCTTAGATCCGCAACGGGACGCCCATCTCCTGGCAGATCCGCTCCTTGATCGCCAGATAGGCGGCGCTCTCCAGGTCGCGAGGGCGCGGCAACGAGACCTCGACCACGGTCTGGATCCTGGCAGGGCGCGGCGATAGCACGATAACCCTGGTAGCCAATTGAATCGCCTCGTCGATGTCGTGGGTGACGAAGAGAATCGTGCGTCGCTCGCGCTCCCAGATCCGGACCAGCTCGGCCCTGATCTTGAAGCGCGTCAGAGAGTCCAGGGCGCCGAACGGCTCATCCATGTACAGGATGTCGGGGTTGACGGCGAGGGCGCGCGCCACCTGCACGCGCTGCTTCATCCCGCCCGACAGCTCATGCGGATAGGCGGCCTCAAAGCCGACAAGGCCGACCATCTCGATGTAGTGTGCCACGATCCGCTTTCGGTCTAAGGAGTTGAACGCCCCCAGCCCCAGGCCGACGTTCTGCCGGACCTGCAGCCACGGAAACGCGCCCGACTCCTGAAAGACGAAGATCCGCTTCGGGCTTGGCCCCGCCACCACGTCCCCATCGACCAGCACCTCGCCCCGGCTGGGCGCTTCAAAGCCGGCGATGATCTGAAGAAGAGTGGTCTTGCCGGACCCCGATGGCCCGAGGAAACAGACCAGCTCGCCATCCTCAACCTGGAAGCTGACGCCGTTCAGGACCTCGATCGCTCCGCCCTTTCCGGGAAATTGCTTCCAGACGTCCCGGACCTCGATCTTCGGCTTATCCACCGAGGAAGCCCCACTCGAACTCCTTGATCCGCTCCATTTGCCTCATGAGCAGATCAAGGACGAGGCCAATCAACCCGATGAAGACCATGCCGGCCACCACCAAGTCGTACCGGTTGCCGGCGTTCCTCGAATCGACGATCAGGAAGCCAAGGCCGGAATTCACGGCGATCATCTCGGCCGCCACCACCACCAACCAGGCGACTCCCAGGGCCACCCGCATCGCCGTCAGGATCTGCGGGATCGAGGCCGGCAGGACCACTTTGCGAAAGAGCGCGTAGCCGGAGATGCCGA